>JAGLQA010000420.1 GCA_023137075.1 Candidatus Aminicenantota bacterium | reverse complement strand
CCAAAAGCCTTTGTTATCAATAGTATAAGATCTTGAATTCTTTTGGAAAAAATCTTGCCTACTGTTTTATGATAAGGAGGTAAAAATTGAAAAAAATACTGATTGTAGACGATCTAGAGGAAATTAGAGAACTGCTGGAAACCACTTTTAAATTTGCAGGCTTCCAAAAGCTTCTCTTGGCAAAAGATGGAAAAAAAGCAATAGATATTGCCAAAAAAGAAAAACCTGATTTGATTTTAATGGATGTTATGATGCCTGGGACAATTGATGGTATAGAAGCAACACGAATTTTAAAAAAAGATCCTGAAACAAAGAAAAGTATCATTGTAATACTGACTGCCAAATGTCAAAAAAATGATTCAGAAAGAGGATATGCATCTGGAGCTGATTACTTTTTTTTCAAGCCCTTCAGCCCACAGGATTTGATCAAAAAAGTCGACAAAATGATTGGGATCTAATTTGAGATTTGGAGGAAATAAAATGCAAATAGCAAATAAACAGGTGATGTGTTTTTTGATAACCTGGATGAATTTCGAAACCAGAGGAGTCTGATATGAAGAGTAATAGGGTTATCTTGAAGAGAAAAGATGTAAACAAGCAAATCCACCATGAACTAAAGTTGCTTTCAGAAAGGGTTTTACTGGACCCATTATTTGAAAATGCCCCGGAAGCTATCGTTATAACTGATAATGATGGATATATATTGCGTATAAATAGCGAATTTTCCTGTTTATTTGGCTACAAATCTCAGGAAGTACTCGGTCAAAACATAGATGATCTATTAGTTCCTAAAAAATATAAAAAAGATGCTATAGCCATTACTAAGAGAACAGCCCTCGGGGAAAAAGTGATCACCGAAACCCAGCGACAAAAAAAAGATGGATCTCTGGTACCTGTTTCTCTGATATCAACACCCATCCTGGTTGAGGGAAAAGTAGATGCGGTGTGTGGAATATATCGAGATATTTCAGAACTGGAAATGCATAAAAATGAACTAAAAAAACAGGCAGCATTTGTTTACAACAACCCGGCCCCGGTTTTGCAGGCAGATAATATGGGGAAGATAACCTATTCCAATCCGGCAGTCGAGAAAATATTTAAAAAAGAGATAATCGGAATATCCATCAATGAACTGATACCAGACTTGAACCTATCACGTATTAAAAAAAGTATATTTGGTACTTTAATTCAGATAGAGCACCAAATTGCAGACCACATTTATCTGTTTACATTTACCAGGGATAAACCGACACAACTAATTAACATTTTTGGGGCTGATATCACCGAGCGCAAGAAGGCCGAAGAAAAAAATCAGCAGCAAAATATATTTCTAAATAAAGTAATTGAATCTTTAACTCATCCATTCTATGTTATCGATGCTTACGACTATACAATTACAATGGGGAATTCTGCTGCAGGATTCAATTCAGCTTTAAAGAAAACAACCTGTCATAGTATGACTCATAATTTTGATGAACCATGTCATAGTCCCGAACATCAATGTCCTCTGGAAATAGTAAAGAAAACCAAAAAACCAACTTTGGTCGAACATATTCATTTTGATAAAGATGGTAATAGAAGAATTGTAGAAGTTCATGGCTATCCCATATTTGATAAAAAAGGAAATGTCATACAAATGATAGATTATTGTTTAGACATCACCGAGCGTAAGCAGGCGGAGGAAGCGTTACATCAAGCAAAGGCATCTGCCGAAGCGGCCAATAGAGCAAAGAGTGAGTTTTTAGCCAATATGAGCCATGAGATCCGCACCCCCATGAATGGGATTATGGGAATGACGGATCTGGCTCTTGATGCTTGTCCAATCCCGGAGCTTCAGGAATACCTGTCCAATATAAAGATTTCGGCCCAGGCGCTTCTTAAAATATTAAATAATATTCTGGATTTTTCAAAGATTGAGGCTGAAAAAATTGAGCTGGAAGCCATCCCCTTTCAGCTGCATCATTTCATTCACGAAATAATTTCCGTTCAAACTCTGCAGGCCCGTGAAAAAAACCTTGAACTCATCTTTGACATTCCCCCTGACATTCCTCAG
This sequence comes from Candidatus Aminicenantota bacterium, assembly GCA_023137075.1. Taxonomy (GTDB): domain Bacteria; phylum Acidobacteriota; class Aminicenantia; order UBA2199; family UBA2199; genus JAGLQA01. The sequence goes on along the minus strand of JAGLQA010000420.1, from coordinate 8,318 downwards.
CACCTAATTGGTGATCCGGGGCGCCTTCGCCAGATAATCACCAATTTAATCTCCAATGCCATCAAGTTTACCAAAAAAGGTGAAATCAGGTTAACAGTAGCAGAAGAGTCGAGATCCCATACAAGGTCAATGCTCCACTTTACGGTAAGCGATTCAGGAATCGGTATACCCAAATCCAAACAGAAGCAGATCTTCCAGGCTTTCTCTCAGGCCGATGGATCAACCACACGACAATATGGGGGCACTGGACTGGGTCTGAGCATTTCATCACAACTGGTCAAATTAATGGGAGGACAAATATGGGTAGAAAGCAAACCTGGAAAGGGGAGCGAATTTCACTTTACGGTGAAATTTGAAATTAACCGGATACCACAGGGACAGGGTAATAATAAAAAGAAAAAAAAGCAGACAATTACCAGTCGAATTAGCCGGGAACAAATACAGAAATACCGCATATTATTAGCTGAAGATAACCTGGTCAACCAGATGATAGCTAAACGCCTCCTGGAGAAACAAGGTCATACTATTACAACAGTCCTCGATGGTAAAGAAGCTTTAGGGATGTTGAAGAAAAGGAGTTTTGACCTGGTGCTAATGGACGTGCAAATGCCCAGGATGGACGGTTTTGAAACTACAGCAGCCATACGCCAGCGAGAAAGAGAAGCTAAGAACTCCCCCCATATTCCCATTATTGCCATGACTGCCCATGTTATGAAAGGTGACCGTGAGATGTGTATCGAGGCAGGAATGAACGGTTATATCTCCAAGCCCATTGACCCGGAACTGATGATGAAAACAATTAACCAGGTTCTAAATGGATATTCCTTAAAAACCGACCAAGGAAAATCCAATGATTAAATTACTGGTTGCCGATGATGATCCTGTATCCAGGAAAATACTGGAGAAACATACCAGCTCCTGGGGATTCAAAGTTTACGCCGCAAAAAACGGAAAAGAGGCCCGTGATATACTGTCAAAAAAAGACATCCACATCGCTCTGCTGGATTGGATGATGCCGGAAATAAGCGGCATCGAGTTATGCAGTCAAATAAGAAAAAAGAAATCTGAAAACAAATACAAATATATTATTTTACTCACCTCAAAAGACAATCAGGAAGATATTATCACCGGCCTCGAAGCGGGTGCCGACGATTATATTACCAAACCCTTCAATATCAAAGAATTTGAGGCCAGACTAAAAACCGGGATGCGGATAATCACACTACAGCACCAGCTATTAAAATCTCAGAAAGAACTTCACAGAATTGCCATTCATGACAGCCTAACCGGGCTTTTTAATCGGAGAGAAATAACCCGGATTTTTAAAGAACGGTTTATCCAGGCCCGGAGGGAGAAACGCCCGATTGGTACCATCATACTGGATATCGATCATTTTAAAAAAATTAATGACAATCACGGTCATCAAATCGGTGATGCCGTTCTGGTTGAAGTGGCACAGCGACTTCAGGGTAATTTGAGACCTTACGATAAGATCGGTCGATATGGCGGGGAAGAATTTCTGGTTATTCTCCCAAATTGTGGCAAAGCCTCTGCCCGTAAAGTCGCAGAACGTCTGCGCCGAACCATATGTCAGACAAAATTTAAATCCAATAACGGAGCCATAAACATCTCCATCAGTCTGGGAGGTGCAGTAACTGAAAGACCAAATCATATATCTATGAATGAACTTCTTCGCCTGAGTGATATGGCCCTTTATGGAGCAAAAAATAATGGTCGTAATCGAACTGGTATTGCCGACATATGATCATTGTTTTATAAGGAGAAAAATATGACCCATGAAAAAAATCCACCCATTGATTATTCCATGGCCCTGATGAGAACCGGAGATGACAAAGAATTTCTCAACGAGTTGATCGACCTGTATATCTCAGATTTTAATTCCAGGGTTTCACAATTGGAAAACGCAATCATGGAGAAAGATTACGCCTTGATTTTAATGCTGGGGCACACTCTGAAAGGCTCATCCTCAAACCTTTGCCTGACCGGATTAGAGGAATTTTCATTTCAGATTGAAAGAGCCGGAAGAAACAATAATCTGAAACCTGCACAGCTTGCCTTAAAATTATTAAAAGGGGAATTCGAGCGTTTTTTAAACTTCCTATCATTACAAAAAAGGAGGATAGCATGATTAATATGGAACCGGAAAATTTAACGGAAGAAACAGCGCTAATAGACGTTGATCATACGGGGAAAACCATTGTTATTGTTGATGACGATCAAACCACTCTTAAAATGCTGGAAGTATTTTTGTCCAAACTGGGTTATCAGGTTTTTTGTGCGGAATCCGGTACCCGGGCATGGGAGCTGGTCAGAACAAAAAAACCGACCTTTTTAATTTCCGATATGTTACTTCCCGGTATCCACGGTGTGGAATTATGTCAAAAACTTAAAAACGACCCGGAACTCAAGGACACCAAAGTCATTTTAATAACTGCAGTATATTCAGGCGGAATCTCCCGTTCGAGTGATTTTTATTGTGACAGGGATGGGTTTCTGGAAAAACCGGTTGATTTAAAAAAATTAAAAGAAGTGCTTCAATCAATCTAACCATCTAAGAACGAAACGGGGTCGCGTCCTATTCCTAATTTTCCATCTTAATTCATGGAAAATTGGATTCCGACTACAGCCTGCAAAAGTAATGGAAATCAAGATAAACACACTATTAAGAACTTCCAAAATTAGAATTGCTGGTGACAGTACCGGCAAATGAAGGTTGAAAAATAGTGTGTATTCTGGTAAGATAATACCCTGGAAATTGTTTCTAATAAATAATGACTTTTTTACCTTCGTTTGTGCCCGGGCAGCTTTCGGAATAAAGGAGCTGCAGCTATCACCAGGAAAGTCGCGAGGTGACAAATGGATAGTTCGACAATCATTCCAATCATTACAACACTGATCGTTTTATGGGTAATAACCGCAGCCGTAAATGATTTCTCCATCCGGCGAAAAAAGAAATCGGAGGAATCCGCCTTGAAAAAAACGCCCCTGGGAGAGGTTTCGCCTGGGCTGCGTCTGATCCAAGCAATCTCAACACCCTTCTTCCTTTTATCCCGGGCCTGGGGTAAGCTCGGTTTCGCCATAATGGACGGCGGCTGCCTGTTTTTTACCCTACTTACCGGGCTGCCGCTGTTGGCATTGATCGGCGCACTAATCGGCGGGGCACTGCTGGCCCCGGGCCGCGTATATGCCGCATGGAGCAGCGGCAGCAGCGGAGGTGTTCTAATATGGTCGGTTCTATGGCTTTTTTGCCTGATCGGGGTGCCCGGTCTCCTGTCCGGTATCAAAGATGCCTACAGCGGTGGGTCCCGTGGGGCTTTTCCCCGGGGAAGGGGACGGAGTTGGTGGTGCTGGCTGCTTATACTGACCGGGCTCGGTTTTCTTTTTATACCGGTTTCTTCCCGGTTATTTCCGGGATTTTTAAGCGGTGAAAGCGCTGCTCTCAGCCGGGGAGCCGTCGTAACCCTGACTGCCGGGGATAAAGTAGAAAGTACCGGGGCAGCGAAGCCGGACTCCCGGCCGGCGGCAGGAAAGAACCTGCTGAAAAACGGGGATTTTGAACGGCTACGCGGCAATATGCTGTTGGGCTGGGAAACCGATTTTTACGGCAGCGACAAAGACAGTGTGCGTTTTTATGCCGCAAAGGGCGGCGCCTTTTCGGGCGATTATTACGTCACCATAGAGAATGTAAAAGCCAATGACGGCAAGTTTGTGCAGCCGGTAAAGGTCAAGCCGGACACTCTGTATAAATTTTCCTGCATGGTCAAAGCCGAAGTCGCCGGCCAGCCGGGCAAAGGGGCCAACATTACGGTATTGGGTATCACCAAAACGTCCCTGGATGTAAAAGATACGGCAGGTAAATGGAAAAAAATCGTGCTTTACGGCAGGAGCGGGCCGTCCCAGAAAGAGATAACGGTAACGGCCCGGTTGGGCGGGTATGGCGCCGTTAGTAAAGGCAAAGCCTCCTTCGATGATTTCCGGGTGGAGGAGGTGACGGATGTGCCCGCGGGTACGAAACCGGTCAGGCTCTACCATATCAGACCCGTACACCGCCGGCTGCCGGGAATGCCGGTTATCCATGCCTTCATGGTTTTTTCGCCGCTGTTGTTCCTGCTCTTTTTCCTGCTGACCTATTATTTTATTTTCAACAATAGGGAAGATGAATTAGCGGATGCGAAATTGAAGCACCTGGAATTAGCATTTTTTATTATCCTAACCGGAGCTTTTGCCCTGCGGCTGCTGTTAGCGCCGGTTATCGACGGTTTTTATACGGATGTCAACACCTTCAAAGCCTGGGCCGGCATGGCGGCCCACCGGGGATTGGCCGGTTTTTATTCCGGTGAAATGCATGTGGATTACCCGCCGGGTTACATATATATACTCTACCTGGTCGGCCTGCTCAAGAAGTTGTTCTCCCTCTCTTTCGAATCGAAATCCTTTCTTATGATGATCAAGATGCCGGCCATGATTGCCGATATGCTGACGGCCCTTATCATCTATAAATTAACCGTGTCGGCGCTGCCGGGCGTTAAGAAACCCGTGCCCGGTCATGTCGGCGGCGGCGAAAAAAAAAGAAACGGTATTTTAATCGCTTCGGTTCTCTCGCTGTTCTACGCCTTGAACCCGGCGGTCATCTTAAATTCGACGGTCTGGGGGCAGGTGGACTCCTTTTTTACGCTCTTCATCCTGCTGGCCCTGCTGCTGCTCTATAAAAATAAATTTGAAGCGGCGGCCGTGATTTTTGTGATTGCCGCGCTTTTAAAACCCCAGGCCCTGATCTTCGCACCGGTAGGAATCTACGCCTTTATCAAGACGCGAAGCCTCAAGGTCTTCCTGCGCAGTTTCCTGTTGATGATTGCCACTTTTGTTGTCCTGGTACTACCTTTTGCCGTCAAGCACCCCCCCCTCTGGGTATTCGATCTCTATAAACGCACCCTGTCTTCCTATCCCTTTGCCAGTCTCAATGCCTTCAACCTGTTTGCCTTGAACGGGGGTAACTACGCGAAAGAGACGGATATCTTCTTTATTTTTTCCTACCAGGTCTGGGGATATATTTTCATCGCCGCCATCGTGGTGTTTTCCGGGTTTCTATTTTTTAAGAGCAAAGATAAATCCCGGGTGTTTTTTATTGCCCTGTTTATTATCGCGGCCGTGTTTATCCTGACCTCGAAGATGCATGAACGTTACCTCTTTCCCGTGCTCTGTCTTTCCCTGGTTAGTTATATATATACGCGGGATAAGCGGCTGCTGTTTATTTTTGCCGGGTTTACCCTGACCCATTTTATAAATACGGCCTTGATTCTCGACTTAGTGCTCCGGGTAGGAGGAGACCGCTTCCCACCCGGTAATATCTGGCTTTACCTGGTCTCCTTCATTAATCTTGCCCTGCTGATATATACCGTGCAAACCGGCTGGGATCTTTATCTGCGTAAACCGGATAGCGACTTATCCAGGCAGTCAATTTGAAATTTACGGGGAATTTAAATGAAGCAATTATATAACAAGTTCGGATACGGTTTTTTAATTGTTCTTTTTATCACCTGTTTGATAATTCCCGCCCGAAGCACAGGGGATTCATTGTTGTTGATCTCAGGGATTACAATCCCCGACCTTTCCGACCGGGGAAAAAATGATAATGACCTGATGAACGGATTTATCCTGATCAGGGATGGACTAATAGAAATGGTCGGGGATATCCGGTCTGTTCCGGATATTTCAGGTGATGTAAGGATAATTGAAGCAAAAGGGAAATTCCTGCTGCCGGGTCTGATAGACGGATTTGCCGCCATCAATAACCAGGCTTATGCAAATGCTTATTTATACATGGGAGTGACAACGATAATTGCGGTTGATGGCGGACGAAGGGGCCCTTTTTTCGGGAATTCCGATCCGGGGCCGCGGACCATGAGACTGGAATCTATTGGCGATGAAAAGAAGAGTGCCGGTAACCATTTAAAGGATCTTGCATCCCTGCACAACCGCGGTTATAAAGTTGCATTGTTGAAATATGCGCTAAAACCTTCACAGGTGGAGAAACTGGTTGAAAGGGCTCGGGAACTGGGTATGGCAACAATTGGTGAATTTGGTCACACCAGGTACAGTGAGGCCTGCCGGATAGGTGTTGATGCATTTGTTCATACGACAAGGTATTCACTTGACCTGGCGCCTCGAAAGATGGCATTTGCCGTTGCCGACAATCCGTTCAGTGATGACCTTGAGAGCCCCAAGTGGAAATATTACAAATTCCTTTCAAAACTGAAAGAGGGTGATCCGGGAATAAAGGAATATTCTGCGGTCCTTGGAAACTCCGGAACCTTCATAATGCCAACCCAGAGCCTTTCATATCTTGATATTCCGGGCGCAAGAAATCTCTGGAAGGAGACAATTGCAGTGATTCTTGATGAAAAGGATATAAATAATCCTGCCCATAAGATCACCGGAAAGCATTCTTACAGCAAAAAAGTACAAACAGCCTATACCGAACTTATTCTGAATGAGAAGGTCCTGGAGAGTGCCTACTTTAAGGCAGGTGCAAAATATCTCGCGGGAAGTGCAACCGATGTCTGGGGCACCATGCCGGGAATTTCCCTCCATACCGAACTTGAACTGTTAAAAAGAATAGGTTTGACGAACCGGGAGGTGATTGCTGCCTCAACAGTAAATTTCAATGAGGCATTCGGGTGGAAGTTTGGAAAAATAGAGAGAGGTTTTGCCGCCGACCTGATCATTCTGAATTCCAATCCTCTGAAAGATCTGAAAAACCTGAAGGATATCCATATGCTTCTTAAGGGTGGGAAAATAATCGAAAGGAAGAGATTGCTGTCACTCCCCGGAAAGGAGAACGGACAGATCGTAAAAAGAGAGGAATTTAATCTGTTGGACGATCAGAAGATATTTAGCAGGATTACAAAAGACAATAAACTTTTGAATGAATTTAAATATTTGAATAAGGTCAGAACTGAAAAGATCACCTATATCAGTGACGGCTTAAAGGTGACAGCTTATCTTGTATACCCGGTTATCGAAGGGAAATATCCTTGTATAATTTATAACCGTGGGGGAAACAGGGAGTTCGGATCGATCAGTAAATCCAAACTGGCCTTTATTTTTGCAAGAATTGCATGCCGTGGGTATGTAGTGATAGGTAGTCAGTACCGGGGAAATGACGGAGGTGAAGGGAGAGAAGAATTCGGGGGCAAAGAGGTGGATGATGTTCTTAACCTTATCCCCTTACTTAAAAAACTCGAAAATGCGGACGGCTCAAAGATAGGAATCTTCGGATGGAGCAGAGGAGGGATGATGACTTACCTGGCTCTCAGCAGAAATTCTGAGATCAAAGCAGCAGTCGTCGGGGGAGGGATAGCAGATCTCTCAATGATGAAAAATAACAGGCCGGATATGGAAAAGTTCGTATATAGTGAACTTATGCCGGATTATGATAAAAACCGGGATACACTCTTGCATGAACGTTCGGCCATAAACCTCGTAAAGAAGTTTCCAAAAGGGGCCCCCATCTTATTATTACACGGAACAGCGGACTGGAGGGTCAGGCCTGTTCAAAGTATCAGGCTGGCCGAATTATTTCTTAAAGAGCGGATCCCGTTTAGGCTGGTCCTTTTCGAAGGGGGAGATCATGGTTTAACGGAATTTTCATCCGAAGTGGATAATATGGTAATTAACTGGTTTGACAAATATCTGATGCGGGGAGAAAAATTCCCGTCCCTTATCCCCCACGGGAGATAAGGAGTGTCCGGAGGAAAAATGAACGGAAAATTTGGCAGGAGATATTTTATTAAAGCGGGAGGATTATCGTTATTTTCAGGGGGATCACTTTTACACTCTAAACAGATCCCGAAATCAGTCAAAGAACCTGACCGGCTTAAAAGAGACAGATCTGCCGTAAAGTTTACCAGGGACGGGCTGGATATGACACCGATAGAATATTCAGCCCTGTTGTATGATTTATCATCTTCCGACGGTATCTCCACCGATAACTATTCCCTGGGAGGGGATGTGAGAACATTGGAGGAAACTTTCGCGGAATTGACGGGGAAGGAGGATGGGATATTTATGCCTAGCGGAACTCTGGCAAACCACCTCGCTGTACGGAAATTGTCAGGAAAGAATAAGAGGGTGATAGTGCAGGGGGAGAGCCATATTTATAACGATTCCGGTGATTGTGTCCAGAATCTGAGTGGAATAAATCTCATCCCTCTGAATCACGGTAAGGTGGGATTTACATTGGAAGATGTGAAAAGGGTCCTAAAATGGAGTGAGAATGGTAGGGTAAAAACCGGGAT
>JAGLQA010000042.1 GCA_023137075.1 Candidatus Aminicenantota bacterium | reverse complement strand
GGCCACGAGCTAAGAAATCCTCTGGGGGTAATCTCCAATGCAGTCTATTATCTAAAAACTATCCTCCCCGATGCCGACGAGACTACTAAGGAGTACCTTAATATAATTTCTTCAGAGGTTAATAACTCCGAAAGGATAGTGTCCGACCTATTGAACTTCTCCCGCGCCAGGTCCCCTGAGAGAGAGGAGACGGCATTATCCGAGTTAATAGACAATGTTCTTTCCAGACACGCACCCCCCAAGGGGGTTACGATGACAACGGATATAACCGAAGACCTCCCCTCCGCCTATGTAGACCCCCGGCAGATGGGGCAGGTACTCGATAACATCATAACCAACGCCTACCAGTCCATGCCGGATGGGGGCGAATTGAAGATAGAGGCAAAAAAAATAAAAAATAAGGTTCACATATCATTTGGAGACACCGGTTCCGGCATCTCGAAATCTGATATGGGAAAGCTCTTCGATCCCCTCTTCACCACGAAGGCCCGGGGCATTGGGCTGGGGCTTTCGGTTTCGAATAAACTCATAGAGATCAACGGCGGGAAGATCGAGGTAGAAAGCGAGGAAGGGAAGGGAAGCAGGTTTACGATAATCCTGCCCACAAGGGAGGTAAGTCATGATGGAAAAATTGCGTATTCTGATAGTTGACGACGACCGCTGGATGGCAAAGACTCTTAAAGATATTTTCAAGATCAAAGGTTATGATGCCGATGCCGCTCATTCCGGAACCGAAGCTCTTGAAAAGATACAGAAGGTTCACTTTGACTGTATCCTTACCGACATAAAGATGCCGGGGATGAACGGGATTGAGTTCTGCCGGGCGGTAAAGGAAATACAGCCGGAAATCCCGGTAGTCCTGACGACCGCCTACTCCACCAATAAGCTGGTCAAGGAGGGGTTGGAGGAGGAGGCTGTAGCCATACTCACAAAACCGCTGGATATAAAACTCCTGCTGGGTTTCTTTTCTGCCCTGAAGAGAGAAAACTCCGTAGTTATCATCGATGATGACCCGGAATTCCGTAAATCCCTGGGGGAGATATTACGAGAATGGGATTTCTCGGTAACAGAGATTACCGCCCCGGTCTCTTTTATGAAAAATCTCGAACCGGTAGGGCAGGTAGTGCTTCTGGATATGAATTTGGGTGACATCAGCGGTCTTGATGTCTTAAAGGAAATCAGGGCGAAGCATCCGGAACTTCCGGTTATTTTAATGACCGGTTATCGAGAGGAGATGTCGGGTTTTATTGAGAATTGTCTAAAAATTAGTGCCTTTACCTGTCTCTACAAGCCCTTCCGGATAGAAGAGCTTCTCAAGGTATTGAACGAGGTTCACCGAATGAGGCTCGGCGCCATCCTGGGTCGTACTTATACCAAGAGGATAATGAAAAATGGATGAAAAGAAAAAAATCCTCATCGTAGATGACGATCCCAACCTCAGAAAGACCCTATCGGACATCCTCAAGGTCAGGGGATATGAAACGATATCCATTGCCAAGGGGAAGACGGCCATAAAAAGCGTAAGGGAGGAGATGCCTGTCGTGGCCATAATAGACCTCAAGCTTGAAGACATCACGGGCCTCGAGGTGATGAAGGGTATTAAGGGACTTTCTCCAAATACGGAGTGCATTATAATTACGGGGCACGGCACGGAAAAAGCTGCTATAGAGGCAATAAACCTGAGGGCCTTTAATTATATCCAAAAACCCTACGACATGGATCAGTTGTTGGCGACGATCCGGAGGGCGGTTGAAAAACGGGATATGGAGGTGAGGCTCAAAGAGTCTGAAAAGAAATACCGTGAACTGGTTGAGAATACCGAGGATCTCATATATGTGTTGGACGGAAAAGGAAATTTCAAATTTCTCAACCGCGCGGGGGAAAGTTTTACCGGCTATTCAAGGAAAGAAATTTTTAGTAAGAATTTTCTGGATTTGGTTGCCCCTGAGTCTTACAAAGAAGCTGAAGAGATATTCAAAAGGCAATTGGCCGGAGAGGATGTAGGGATTTTTGAGCTGCAGTTATATAAAAAAAATGGTGCTGTAATATTTGTTGAAACACGTCAAAAGCTAATATGGGAGAACCACAGGGTAATAGAGATTCAAGGTATTGGAAGGGACATAACCAAGCACAAGCGGGCCGAGGGACAAATCCGGCAGCAAAACGAATTCCTGAACACCGTCATGGAATCCCTAACCCACCCCTTCTACATTGTGGATGTCCGTAATTATAACGTGGTGATGGGCAACCCGGCGGGCAGACAGGGCCTTGCAGCCGGTTATTCCACCTGTTACCGGCTCATCCACAACCGGGACAAGCCCTGCGGAGGTGTCCGCTACCCTTGCCCGATTCAAACAGTGACAAAAAGTAAAAAACCGATAACAGTGGAACATATCCATGTCGATAAAAAAGGTGACAGGAAAAATTCTGAGATTCATGCCTTCCCCATCTTTAATAAAAAGGGAGAGGTAAAACAAATCATCGTATATATTATAGATATCACGGAACGCATAGAAGCCCAAAAAAAATCTGTGACAATTGCCAGGGTGTTACTCAAATAGTTAGCGCTG
>JAGLQA010000419.1 GCA_023137075.1 Candidatus Aminicenantota bacterium | reverse complement strand
TCGAAGGTAAAATCCAATATCTCATCTCTTTCATGTGCGATGAGAGTTAAATCGAATTTGGATGTCCTATGCTCGATAGGATAAGGTTTGATTGCCAAACCTCCTGCTGCTTGCTCCGGGATTTCTTCATTCGCTTCACCGAGGTTTTGAAAGACAAACATCACATCGAATAATGGATTCCGGTTCAAATCCCGCTGAAGTTGGACTTTTTCAACCAGGGCTTCAAGGGGATAGTCCTGGTTTTCGAATGCACCTATTGTTTTTTTCTTGATTTCATTTAGAAATGTGGCAAAAGTCATAGCCCCCGATAAATTAATATGCAAAGCAAGAGTATTGACAAACATACCGATGACCTGTTCCAGATCTGCATGTCTCCGGCCGGCAATGATAGTTCCCACCACCATATCTTCCTGGCCGCTTAGTTTAGATAAAAATATGTTAAATATGGCCAGTAATAGCATGAATAATGTGGCTTCCCCGTTGTGGGCTATTTCTTTTAATCGCATTGTCTCTTCAACATTTAATGCAAAACGGACGTTTTCTCCCTCAAAGCTTTGCAGCGGAGGTCTCGGATAATCTGTAGGCAAATTTAATACAGGAACCTCTCCTGCAAATTCCTTTAACCAGTACTCTTCCTGTCCCATTACCCTTTGATGCACTTTCCGGCTTTGCTGCCATTCTGAATATTCTTTATACCGGAGTCTGATGGATGGCAGTGCTTGCCCGGAATGTAAAAACATAAAGTCCCTAATCAAGATAAATTGGGACGTACCATCCGTTATGATATGATGCATGTCTATCAACAGGGTGTGTTTTGCGCCTTCTTCGTTTATCAATCCGACTCGCAGCAGCGGAGCCGCGGATAAATCGAAGGGGCGGATGAATCGATTAACTCCCTGCTCCCTAATACCTTCTTTTTCACTGCTTGCTTCATGATATTCAATCTCAAATTCCACATCGTCCCGGACCCTCTGAACCGGTATCCCGCCCACAATCTCAAAGGAAGTCCTTAAACTCTCATGACGGGTAACCAGTTTTCTAAAGGTCTCTTTCAATTTATCTTTACTTAGGTCTCCTTCTAAGGAGAATAAATTCGATATATGATAGGCGGTGTTGTTTACGTCCAACCGGTACAAAACGTACAACCTTTCTTGCATAGGGGAAAGCGCATAATACTCTTTCTTTTCAACGTCGTTTATAGAGTAGAATGTGTCGTGCGAGGCGCTTTTTATAAATTCCGCCAGGCCCCGTATCGCCGGTGTTTTAAAAATTTGTTCTAAGGGTACCTTTACATTTAGTACCTTTTGTATGTTCGCCGTCAATATAGTCGCTTTTAAGGAATGGCCGCCTGAATGGAAAAAGTTATTGTCAATCCCGATCTCTTTTCTGTCGAGTCCCAATACTTCAGACCATATCTTAACCAGTTTTTCCTCGACTGCATCCCGCGGCGCTGTATATCCTTGTCCTCCGGTGAGGACCTGAGGTTCAGGCAGCGCCTTGCGGTCTACTTTGCCATTAGGTGTTAACGGGATTTTTTCAAGGAAAACAAACCGGCCGGGAACCATGTAATCGGGAAGTGTTACGGCAAGAAAATTGCGGAGATCATTTTCTCTTTCATGTTCTGCCACGACATAAGCAACCAGGTACCGGTCACCGCCAGGTGCAGATCTGCCCATGACCACTGCCTGTCTCACCCGGGCATGTTCGGATAAACGCTTCTCAATTTCACCCAATTCAATCCTGAAGCCCCTGATTTTAACCTGGTTATCGATCCTGCCTAAATATTCGATGTTCCCATCATCCAACCAGCGGGCCAAATCACCGGTTTTGTACAGAAGGTCGTGAGTTAATGAATTCGTGAGTTGTAGGGGCAACCCTTGCGGTTGACCATCGGTTCCCCACGCAGTGGGGCCGGAGGCAATAAATTTCTCCGCAGTAAGTTCCGGGCGGTTGATATAACCGCGAGCCAAACCGTCCCCGCCGATGCATAGTTCACCGGGTATACCGGCGTGTTGTGGAGAACCGGCTTTATCTACGATATATATCTGCGTATTAGCGACAGGACTGCCGATATCGATCTTTTCTACCGCGGTTAAATCTTTTACAGCGGACCATACCGTGGTCTCCGTAGGGCCGTACATATTATATATATTCCCTTTGTATTTCTCCTTTAAAAGCGAGAATAAACGCTCGGGAAAGGCTTCGCCGCCTACCATTAAATCGCCGACTTCAGACAAACATTCAAGCTCTTCATCGACGCTGAGCAAAAGACTGAGCCGTGAGGGAGTAAACTGGAGCATATCGATCCCGTTTTTTACGATAAGCCGGGCCAATTGGTTGGGAACTTTTTGCTCTACTTCATCGGCAATGATAAATTTTAAACCGGAGACTAAGGGCAGTAATATCTCTAATACGAATATATCAAAACAAATGGTGGTGACCGCCAAAATAGTTTTACCGGGAAAAAAATCTATCACTTCCGTCATCCCTTTTATGAAATTAACCACATTACGATGGCTGAGAGCGACCCCTTTGGGCTTGCCGGTAGAACCGGAGGTGTAGATGACGTAGGCGAGCCCAGCGGAAGAGGGGGTGGGTTCGGGCACGGCACGCCGTGCCCCTACAGGTCTCTTTTCTTGTTTTTCCCTAATCCCTGTTTCATCTATAAAAACTGTCTCAACTTCTAAACCTCTCAACTTCTCAACTTCCATAGCCAGGCGGCGGGTGGTTAAGAGCAGCGGGGCACAACTTTCCCGCAGCATATATTCGATGCGCTCAGGCGGATATTCGTTATCGATGGGCAAATATGCGCCTCCCGCCTTCAATATCCCCAATAGACCGGTTACCATATCCACCGAACGTTCCACCAACAACCCGGTTATAATATCCGGCGCCACACCTTTCTCCCTCAAGCAGCCGCCGATAATCCCGGCTTTCTCCTCTAACATACGGTAGGTAAGCTGCTGCGATCGTACAGACGAGGTATTCCCAGCCTGTCCGCTTACCGCATGATTCGCGCCCTGGACGGCAATCTGGTCAGGGGTTCTTTCCGCCTGCTCTTCGAATAACCGGGCCAGCGTTTTGTCTGCTTCATAAGGAACCCCGGTGTTGTTGAAATCGAATAATACTTGCCGCATCTCATCTCCAGGAACCATCCGGAACCGGTTAATCTTCTTCCGCGGGTCCCCGGTCACTTCACTTATCAAGGTTTTAAAATAGTTAACAAACTTAATGATCGTTTCTTCTTTAAATAACTTCGTACAGTATTCCAGTGCAAAACCCAATTTTTCACCGAACTCCGCGCCATATAACGACAAATCAAATTTTGCTATGCCGGTTTTATACTCATAAGAACTCAACTTCAAACCGGAGGGAATTTCTATTTCCCGGTTTTCCATATTCTGCAAGACAAGCAGCACATCGAATAAGGGATTACGGCTGACATCCCGGTTGACTTCAACCTTCTCTACCAGATCCTCAAACTGGTACTCCTGGTTTTCGATAGCTGTCAGGGTCGTTCGCTTTACCTCTTGCAAGAAGTCT
>JAGLQA010000418.1 GCA_023137075.1 Candidatus Aminicenantota bacterium | reverse complement strand
TCCCGGGAAAATATTATCGAAGAAGTGCCGTCGGATATGATATGATGCATACTTATCGCCAGGATGTGCTTCCTTGTTTCTATTTTTATCAAGCCTACCCGAAGCAGCGGCGCCTGCGCCAAATCGAAGGGACGGATGAAGCGATCTATAATGTCAATTTCTTCTTGCTTACTCCTTGCTTCATAATATTCGATTTCGAATTCAATATCCGCGGCACTGTGTATCCTTTGCACCGGTTCTTCATCTATGATGACGAATGAGGTTCTAAAACTGTCATGACGCGCTATCAACTTTTTAGATGTATCTAATAACCGTTCTTTATCTGTATTTCCTGATAATTCCAATGCTGTCGTCAGGTTATAGGCCGTACTTGCAGGTTCCAATTGCTGGAGAACAAATAACCTCTCCTGAGCCGAAGACATCAAGTAGAAGTCCTTTTCTTTCGCTACTTCTATGGCTGAATACACATTCTTCCGAACTCTGGCCGTGAGGTTGCTTATTTGCCTGATTGTTTTATTGTCAAATATATCCCTGAAAGTTAATTTCACGTCGAAGGCCTTATGTATTCCCGATAATAAGGTGATTACTTTAAGAAAATTTCCACCCGAGTCGAAAAAAGAGTCATTCACTCCTATTCTTTCAACTCCCAGGATTTTTTTCCATATTTCCACCAATTTACTCTCAACCTCATCCCGGGGCGCTTCATATTCTGCCCGGGAGCGCGTTTTCTCATCGAATTTATAGGCCGGTAATTCCAGCAAAAGACCGGCTGTAAAATACCGTAAGGGCAGCAAATAGTTTGCATGCAGCATCCCGGCGGCATCGGCGCTGTCGGCAGCCTCTTTGCGCTTCTTCTCAGCCTGGTACATTTTGGTTCTCTGCCTGTCTTCGCCCGTTATTTTGACCTTATCAAAGGCCCATACATGCTTTAAAAACAGGGGTATGTTCTCCGGGTTTTCCGGCAGTTGTAAGGTTAACACTTCCGGGCAATTGCTCCTTACTTCGGCACACTCTACCGGGCTGTCATCCAAGAATATAAAACTGTCCATACCGAGGTTTAATTCTTTCGCCAACTCTTTTATATTTTCCGACTTGGGCTGCCAATTGATTATCCAGCCGGCCAGGTGTTCTTTTTTCAATACCATACCGGGATTCTTTTCAAACACTTCCCAGACATCGGCCTCATTGTTCTTACTGCACAGGGTTAATAAAAAACCTTTGTCATGCAGACGGATCATCCTCTGTTGTAGTTCTAAATATGGAGGTGCCACACTCACACCTTCGGGGTCCTCTTCGCCGCATATCCCCTGCCACAAGGTGTTATCACAGTCCAGAATCACTACCTTAAAAGGATGTTGATCCAGGGCGCATATGTTTCTAAAGATAGTGGTACCCATGACTGCATAAAATTCCGTGCTGAAAGGAACATGCCCTTCCCTATCGGTTAAGGAATCAAAAATTTCGTCAATGTTATATAATTCTTTTAAGGGAGTGAAATCTACCGGGTAGACATTATCGATTTCTTCGATTATTTTTCTCCAGCGCCTGGTAATTCCTTTTATATAATACCTGACTTGCAGGTTGAGGGACAGGTGACCGGCAGCGGGGAATAGTCCGACAAAATAGGGCGCCGGTTTCGACTTCTCTTTTATTATTTTTACCAGCTTAATAAAATCATCCTCTAATTTATTACAGGCATCCTCATCCGGCAGATCCAGGTCGCGTATCCAATCTTCAAAACGAATCAGCAGCAGGTTAATACCCGTGTTGGTGGAGAGCAGGCTCTCTTCATCCAACAACTGGGGGAATACCTGGTTATAGGGGGCAAATTCGATATCCATGTGCAGGCCGAATTGTTCGCCCCACCATAATATATAATTCTC
>JAGLQA010000417.1 GCA_023137075.1 Candidatus Aminicenantota bacterium | reverse complement strand
CGGTTCTAAAATTAGAATTGCTGAGGTAAAGACCAACACCTTGACATCGCTTTTTTGCTTTGTTATATTTTCTTACGTGCAGCGAATAAATGTTTTTAGAAATAGAAGGAGTAATTTAATGAAATCAAAATTGTTTATATTTTTTACAATTGCCTTTGTTCTTGTATCTAATCTAATAGCGGAGGCGGCTGATAATAAAGGCGATACAAACTGGCCGGGGTTTCGCGGGCACATGGCAAAGGGAATAGCCGAGGGTTTTTCCACGCCCGTGTCATGGGATATCGAAAAATCTAAAAATATTAAATGGAAAATAGCCATTCCCGGTTTGGGCCATTCCAGCCCGGTTATTTACGGAAATCGTATATTTATCACCACGGCCATCAGCGGTAAAAAAAATCCGGAAATGAAAGTAGGACTTTACGGAAATATAAACCCCGTGGATGACGACACGGTTCATGAGTGGAAGGTGTTTTGTATCGATAAAAATTCGGGGAAGATCCTCTGGGAAAAAACGGCTCATAAAGGCGTGCCGGAGGTGAAACGGCATCCCAAAGGCACCCATTCCAATTCGACCCCGGCAACCGACGGCAAATACGTGGTGGCCTTTTTCGGTTCGGAAGGACTCTTTTGCTACGATATGAACGGCAAACTAACCTGGGGAAAAGATTTCGGAGTTCTGGAATCCTCGTTTTTTCGCCTTCACACTGCCCAATGGGGTTTTGCCGGTTCACCGGTTATCCACCGGGACGTGGTGGTGGTTCAATGCGATGTGTTAAAAGATTCATTTATTGCCGCCTTTGATATCAAAACGGGTAAAGAACTCTGGCGAACGCCCCGTGACGAATACCCCACCTGGAGTACACCCACCGTTCATGAAGCCGGGAATAAAACCCAGATCATTGTAAACGGCTTTAAACATATCGGTGGTTATGATTTTAAAACCGGTAAGGAAATATGGAAAATGAAAGGCGGGGGCGATATCCCGGTGCCCACGCCGGTGGTGGCGTTTAACCTGGTTTTCATCAACAACGCTCACGGCAGTATGTCGCCCATATACGCGGTAAAATTAGACGCAAAAGGCGATATCTCTCTAAAAAAGCTGGAACGGTCGAATAAGTATATCGCCTGGAGCATTACCCGAGGCGGCGCGTATATGCAAACCCCGCTCATTTACGGTGATTATCTCTATAATCTGCGCATGAACGGTTCCTTAAGCTGCTACAAGGCAAAAACCGGTGAACGTGTTTACAAAGAAAAAATAGGGAAGATGGACAGTTTTTCCGCTTCGGGAGTCGCGGCAGAAGGCAAATTGTACTTTTCCAGCGAGGGCGGCAATGTGTATGTGGTGAAGGCGGGGGCGGATTTTAAACTCCTGAGTACAAATCCAATGAAGGATGTCTGCATGGCAACCCCGGCAATTTCGGAAGGCACCCTATATTTCAGGACCCTGCATTACTTAGCAGCGGTCTCCAACAAATAAAAATTTAGCGAGGTAAATCATGAAGAAAATAATGATTATTGGTTTGTTTATCGGTATTCATATTTTATCGGCTTTCGGACAGGTTGATTCACAATGGCGAGGCCCGAACCGGGACGGCGTTTACCCGGGTGAAAAGCTGCTGAAAAAGTGGCCCGCTGCCGGACCGAAACATTTGTGGACAATCTTCGGACTTGGCGAAGGCTATTCGTCGGCGGCCGTTACGGACGATCGCGTTTATATTACCGGTATGATTTCCGGAACGGGTTATCTTTTTGCCTTTGACATGAAAGGCAGGGTGGTCTGGAAATCTTCCTATGGCCCGGAGTGGGACGGCGGTCATTCCGGGGCGCGTACCACGCCCACGGTGGTGGGGAACAGGATTTACCTGTTGAGCGGACAGGGACTGTGTGCCTGTTTTGACACCAATGGGAAGAAAAAGTGGTCGGTGGATCTGATGCGCAATTTTAAGGCCAGGAACCTGAAGTGGGGCATCACGGAATCCCTTTTAGTGGATGGCGATAAGGTTTTTTGTACGCCCGGCGGCAAGGACGTCATGATCGCCGCGTTGGACAGGCATACCGGTAAAACCCTATGGAAAATTAAGGGCAACGGCCAGAAGTCCGGCTATTGTTCTCCCTGGATCGTCAGACATGGAAATATGAGGCTGCTGCTCACCATGACAGCAAAATCCGTAATCGGAATTGACGCGGATAAGGGTACATATCTCTGGTCTTATTCGCATGTCACCAGCTATGATGTGAACCCGAATACGCCGTTATACCATGATGGGAAGGTTTTCACCGTCAGCGGTTACGGCACCGGCGGGCAGATGTTCAAACTGTCTAAAGACGGCAAGAAAATGGATTTATTGTGGTCGCAAGATACCCTTGACAGCCAGATGGGAGCGGCGGTATTGGTAAACGGATATATTTACGGTTCCGGGCATCGTAACCGGGGCTGGCATTGTTTAGACTGGAAAACCGGCAAGGTGCAATTTACCGCGAAGGAATTAGGCAATAAAGGGAACATCATCTTCTCCGACGGCTTGCTCTACTGCTATAGTGAAAAAGGAGATGTGGCCCTGGTGAAACCCGATCCGAAGAAGTTTGCTGTAATAAGTTCCTTTAAAATTGAGAAGGGTTCCGGCCCCCATTGGGCACATCCGGTCATCAAAAAAGGATGGTTGTATATTCGCCACGGCGAAGCCCTGATGGTTTACGATATCGCCAGGTAGATGAACGAAAAAATCCTGAGTCTTGTCACCTCTATCGGGACGGCCTTCTTAGGATTAATCTCTCTGACCCTGTGGCTGCTGCACAACCCGGTCAGGGATTTTATCGAACATGTGCCCGGCATGGACGGCCGTCCGGAGATTTTGTCGAGTCAGGGTGAAGTCGTCGACATTGGCGCCTATTTCGCCCATTTCGACGGCACGTCCGCCGATATTGCCGGTAACTGGCAAAGATTCAGGGGGGCTGATTTTGATAACATCAGCAAAGAGAAAATCAAGTTGTTGGACCGCTGGGGAAACGACGGTCCCAGGATTCTATGGTCGATACGATTGGGAGAAGGGCATGCCGGTCCGGTTGTTTTTAACGGCCGGGTGTATGTTTTAGATTATGATGAAGAAGAACGGGCGGATATCTTGCGTTGTTTTTCTTTACACGACGGCAAAGAGATATGGAGACGCGGTTACCGGTTGTTTGTGAAACGGAATCACGGCATGTCCCGCACGGTTCCGGCGGCGACGGGAGAATACGTGGTGACCATCGGGCCCAAATGTCACGTGATGTGCGTGGCAGCAGACTCCGGTGATTTTAAGTGGGGAATCGACCTTGAAAAAGAATATGAGGCCGAAGTACCGCTGTGGTATACCGGTCAATGCCCGCTCATCGACGGTTCCCTGGCGGTCATTGCGGTAGGCGGGAAAGCCTTACTCATCGGTGTGGATTGCGAAACCGGGGATGTGACCTGGGAAACCCCCAATCCCGGCAATTGGAAGATGTCCCACTCTTCGATTATGCCCCTGACCTTTCAAGGGAAAAAGATGTATGTTTACTGCGCCATCGGGGGAATCGTTGGGGTTTCCGCGGAAGTTGACACCGCCGGCCGGGTATTGTTCGCATCCAACCTGTGGACGCATAACGTAATCGCGCCGTCGCCCGTTTATTTAGGAGAGGGCCGTATTTTTGTGACTGCCGGGTATGGCGCCGGAAGTATGTTACTCAGGCTTAAACCCGAAGGTGAAGGTTTCTCGGTAGAATCCCTGCAGCGATTAAAATCCACGGCAGGCCTGGCCTCGGAGCAGCAGACGCCGATTTTGTACAAAGGGCACTTGTTCTCGATTTTGCCCAAAGACGCCGGCCCGCTGCGCGGTCAATTTGTCTGCTGTCATCCCGGTGACTGCAGTCGAATCATCTGGACCAGCGGCAAGACGCAGCGATTTGGGTTAGGCCCCTACATTGCCGCAGACGGTAAATTTTTCATTTTGAGTGACAGCGGGGAATTGACGATAATAGAGGCCGGTACGGACGGGTATATTCAATTGGGACAGGTGAAGATTCTCGATGGTGTGGACGCCTGGGGGCCGATGGCCATTGCCGCAGGCAGGTTGTTGGCGCGTGATTCACGCCGCCTGGTCTGCATCGATGTAAGGGCACGATAGAAACCATGGAGAAATAATATGTTCAGTTCCGAAAAGTTGACAGCGCCCGCACCGGGCAGAGAGCCTGGACATGGAAAAAAAGAGGGGAATAGCAAAAAAAGAAATGATCGTTTATTAACGGCAGTTATTATTATTGTTTCGGTTTTCGGTATTATTTACTTCGGTTTTCGGGCCATATCGGACAATGCGGGAAGGACCCGGGAGAATCCTTTTGAATACGATATATCGGGCTTCAAAAAAAGTGAAAAAGATTTGTCCCATTATTCCGAGGAAGGGCAGATGAAAATTAATTTGCCCCTGGTCAAAGGCATTTCCCTCGGGCCGGAAGGCAGCATATATGTTTCCGGTGATAACCGGGTTTTAATCTTGAATAAAGATGGCTCCCGCCAATCTTCCATAAAGACGGCAGGCACTGCCCGTAGTCTTGCTGTCGATGAGAACCGGGATTTATATCTCGGCATGACCGACCACATCGAGGTATATGACAGCAAAGGTGTCAAGAAGGTTCACGGTGAATCCCTGGGTGAGAATGCGATTATTACCTCTGTTGCCATTACTAAGAAGAGTATTCTCGCGGCAGACGCGGGCAATCGTATTGTCTGGAAACTCGGTAAATCCGGGCAAAAGCAAGGGCGAATCGGCGAAAAAAACGAAGCCAAAGATGTTCCCGGTTTTGTGATACCCTCTCCTTATTTTGATGTGACAATTGACCCTGACGGTTTTTTATGGGCTGTTAACAGCGGGCGTCATTCCCTTGATAATTATACCGAAGCCGGGGATTTCAGGACCTCCTGGGGTAAAAATTCGCTGGAAACCGATGGGTTTTGCGGCTGCTGTAACCCCACCCATATTGCCATTATGGATGACGGTTCCTTTGTCACCAGTGAGAAAGGCATAATCAGGGTAAAGGTTTACAACCGGATAGGAAAACTAATTTCCCTTGTTGCCGGTCCCGAGAAATTTGCCGAAGGCACGGTTGGGTTGGACCTGACCGTCGATTCCTCCGGTCGAATTTATGTCCTTGACCCCGTCAAAAAAGCGGTGCGTATTTTTGTTAAAACTCAGCTGAGTGTTGGCAGAAAAAGGAGTTAACCATGTCGAATAATAAACCGGAAAACCCGGTAAAAAGACGAGATTTCTTACGTTCGGTCCTGCACACCTTATCCGGCATCACGCTCGGAGGCATAGCCGGGTTCTTAATCGGCCGGTCATCTAACAAGGAGATGGTCTGGCAGTTGGACCCCAATATCTGCGTGCAGTGTGAAAAATGCTCCTTAAATTGCGTGCTGCCCCAATCGGCGGTAAAAGTGGTGCACTCCTATTCCATGTGCGGTTATTGCGATTTATGCAGCGGGTATTTGCAGCCTGGAGCAAAGTCGCGTGATACCGGGGCGGAGAACCAACTCTGTCCCACCGGGGCCATCAAGCGGACCTTTGTCGAAGACCCCTATTTCGAATATTCAGTGGATGAGGAATTGTGTATCGGCTGCGGCAAATGTGTAAAGGGTTGTGATTCTTTCGGCAACGGTTCGTTGTATTTGCAGGTGCGGTATAATCTCTGTTTGAATTGCAATGAATGCTCGATTGCCCGGTTATGTCCTTCCCGGGCCTTCAGGCGGGTGCCGGCGGACAGTCCCTATATTTTAAGAGGGGATGAGAGTAAAAAACATGAAGTTATATAATTTTTTTATTACGGGATGCCGACTACAGCCTGCCCCTTTTTGCACCTGGAGAAAAGAGCGAAATT
>JAGLQA010000416.1 GCA_023137075.1 Candidatus Aminicenantota bacterium | reverse complement strand
CCCACGAATTTTCTTGAGGAGCCGAGGTGCAAATTATTTACCTGTCCCGATTATTCATTCCCATCCCTAAAAAAATCAAAATTTCAAAGTTCCGTCCCTGTGGCTATGCCGCATCGCTTCAGTTTCACGCTGATAATATCTTTTGAAATCCCGGTAATTGTAGCAACAGAGGAAAACCTAAATGGTCGTTTTTTCCAACTTCAACTCATTTTGAACGGAAATTGATACTGGTGAACGGATTGCTATATCCTTCCCTTAACTTTGAACGGATTTTTATACTATTTTGAACGCTATGTTATAGCCTCAATTTTTTTTTACTACATAATAACCTTGGAGGAATTAAAGTTTGAAGTTTTTTTATGGCTTGCCGCCTTAGGCTCTTGGTTTTAATAGAAGTTTTCCCTAAAAAACTTTTGACAATAATCTTTTAAAAAAGGAGATTTTAAAATGAAAAGATTAAAAAATTTGGTTTTCTTTATTTTTATATGTTTAATTATTTTTCGATGCAGTTCTCCCATGGAAGATGAGCCTGTACCGGAAAACGGGGAACTAACTTTAACATCTATTTCTCCTGAATCTAAGGTTGCTCATATGCCATCTTTTACATTTACTGTTAAAGGTTCTAACTTTGTTTCAGGCTCAAATATTGTATTTAACGGAACCGAAAAACAGACTGTTTATGTAAGCTCTACCGAACTGGCCTGCCAGGTTGATCCGGATGATACTGTACTGGGTTCTTCTGCGGTTCATGAAAGTATGCTTTTTGAGATTCAGCAGAGTGAGGCAGTCCCGGTACTGGTGCGTAATCCATCGCCAGGAGGTGGGGACTCAAATTCTATTGAATTCACTATTCGAGACAATCACTCCTTTGATTTACCTGAAAACCTTTCTAATAATTTGGGAATATCCGGTTTACCTGCCATTGCCGTTGACAGTTCGGAAAACATCAATGTTGCCTGGTGTGATGATACACCGGGTAACTTTGAAATATGTTTCATCCGGTCGACAGATGATGGTACAAGTTGGAGCAAGTCTGTAAATATCTCTAATAATTCGGGATTTTCCGGTTACCCTGCCATTGCCGTTGACGATGCAGAAAATATCAATGTTGTTTGGTGTGATTATACTCCGGGTAACCTTGAAATATATTTCAGCCGTTCAACAAATGGTGGCGTGACCTGGAGCCAGGGTGTAAATATCTCTAATAATTCGGGAACTTCAGATGAACCTACCCATCCTGCCATTGCCGTTGACGATGCAGAAAATATCAATGTTTTTTGGTGGGATGATACGCCGGGAAACAATGATATATATTTCGTCCGTTCGACAGATGATGGTGCAAGTTGGAGCAAGTCTGTAAATATCTCTAATAATTCGGGATTTTCCGGTGCCCCTGCCATTGCCGTTGACGATGCAGGAAATATCAATGTTGTTTGGTGTGATGATACGCCGGGAAACATTGAAATATATTTCAGCCGTTCAACAAATGATGGCGTGACCTGGAGCCAGGGTGTAAATATCTCTAATAATTTTAGAGAATCCATTTGCCCTGATATTGCCGTCGACAGTTCGGGGAATATCGATGTCGTTTGGTTTGATAATACTCCGGGAAACTTTGAAATATATTTCAGCCGTTCAACGGATAATGGCGTTTCCTGGAGTCAAACTGTAAATATATCGGACAGTTGGAAAGGTTCCGAATTTGTTCGCATTGCAGTTGACGTTGCCGGGAACATCAATGTTGTTTGGTGTGAATATACTCCTCAGGGGGGAGGCCAAGAAATATATTTCAGCCGTTCAACAGATGATGGTGTTTCCTGGAGTCAAGCTGTAAATATATCGGAGTTTTCGGGAGGTGAAGATTCTCCCCCTTGCATTGCAGTAGACCCTGCAGGAAACATAAATTTGCTTTGGTGTGATTGTAGTACTCAGGGAGATGAAGATATATATTTTACCCGCAGCACTCGCTGAAAATATAGTTTTTTAAGAAAAATGCATGAAAAATGGAAAAATGTGCCCGGTGCGTGCAAATGTGCAAATTTTAAGAAATTGGATATTGGGACAGGTGAATTATTATTCGTAATCACGAAATATGGTGGGGTGAAGGAGGATGAGAAATATTTTGAGCCTGTATAGAAGATTTTGCAGATGATGTAAACGTTTTCATGATGATTTGAAATGGAGGCGCTGCTACTTGAACGTTTGAACGCACCGCCCCATTTTTTCCTTAAAGACTATATCAAAACAAACAGGGATAAAATTAACTTATTTTATCATTTTATCGTAATCGTCATGTGTCCCGATCCATACCCAAATAAAAAATTCCCCATCCTCTACAGCCAGAGAACGATAATTCAGACCTACTCTCGCAGACCAGAATTTTCCAACCTTCTTGAATTGTAATGACGGATAGGTCGGATCTCTTTTTAATAACTCGAAACTCTCTTTCGCTAAAATTTGTACATTCTTTGGGAGTCTATAGAGACATT
>JAGLQA010000415.1 GCA_023137075.1 Candidatus Aminicenantota bacterium | reverse complement strand
TTAAGAAAAGTATGTTATTTCAATATATGAGCGAAACAAACGATCCCATTATTGCGGAAGTGCGGAAGGCACGAAATGCCTATGCAAAGAAATTTAATTACGATATAAAAGCAATGTGCCGGGATATAAAAAAAAGGCAGGCAGAGAATCTTGACAGAATCGTTTCACTGCCCCCTAAAAGGATAACGCCATCCATTCCAAAGAGCGATTAGCTTGAGATTATCGCCCCACTTTTTTTATTATTCGTTAGGGGAAAAGCGTAGGGACAGGTGGGTTATTTGTAAAATGTAATTTTGAAGGTGGCGCCCCGGCTGCCGGATTCTACAAGAGAGATGTCGCCGTTTAAGGAATTGATAATTTTACGAATAATGGCCAGTCCCATACCGGTGCCTTTCTTTTTAGTGGTGAAAAAAGGGTACCAGATCTTCTCTTTTATTTTATTATCGATCCCTTTGCCGTTATCCGTGACCAGTATTTCTAAGTGCTTATTTTTATATTCGATGATTTTTATCTCTACCCTGTCTGCGCCGGCCTCTTTCGCGTTTAATACTAAGTTTGAGAAAACCGAGTTAACCAGGGTTTTATCGTTTTCGATATGGGTATTTTCAGCCGGCAGTGTCACGGCAATGTCTTTTTCCGTGGCAATTTTTTTCACCAATTTACGCAGGTCGATTTCCTCTTTTTTTTCGGTTTTGATGGGTTTTGAAAAGTTTAAAAAGCTCTCCATCATGGTGGATAAGAAGTTTATCTCTTTGTTGACTTTGTCGACTTTGGCGGCCAATTTTGCTTTTTCTATATCTCCTTTCTCCGGTATAAGGGTGCGGGTGTAGCCGTAAATCACTCCCAGGGAGTTCCTGATTTCATGGGCCAGAAACGCGGTCATTTCACCAAGCATAATAAAATTCTTATTTCTTCTATCAATTTTTTCTCTATTCTTCTCTGCGGTAATGTCTTTTATTATGATGAGTTTGCCGGTCTTTTCGACCGGGATTAGATCAACCAGGTAGATTTTTCCGGCCGATTCTATTTCCCCTGAAATATTTTCCGCGTTATCGGCATTGGCTTTGATAAACCGGGTAATTTCAGGAAACTTTAAAATTATGTTGCTTAATTCGTTGTTTTTAGCATGAGCATAACTTTGGGAAAAGAGCTCTTCCGCCACCTGGTTGAAGATATCGATCCGGCCCGAAGGATTTAAGAATATAACAGCAGCGTTGATATTATTAATAATGCTCTTGTTCAATTCATCCTGTCTAAGTACACTCTCCTGCTGCTTCTCGACTAAATCTTTAAGTTCCATCTCGCTGCCTTTAAGTTTCAACAGGTAATCCTGGAGCGGCGGGAGATCTCTCATGTCGAATCCTTTTCCCTTTTTAAAGAGAAAAATTAAGTAAAACCCGGTAATGATTAAGAAAATCCCCAGCACGATAGATAGAGTAGAAAAGATTTTCTTCAGTTTTCCTAAGAGTGATAAAATGAGAGAATTTACCGGTTTTCTAAACACCAGGGTGCGATTTCCGGAGGCAGGAATTTTAATAACGTATGTTTCCGTTTCATCTGTTTTAATGGAGTATTTAGCGTTTTTTGTTCCGGCTTCAAAGGATATCTCTTCGAAGTAACCGGGTTCTTTCATCCGGTAGATGTCGGATTTGTATTTCAGTACAGCCAATTCCGCCGTTAAGTTCGCTTTCTCTTTAATGGCCGCTATTTCCTTGATTTCTAAGGGTTTAAAGAGAGTGTAGATGTTTGAGAAGATAAACACAGCCGCCACTTGAATCACCAATAATAAAAGCGTGTTACTTTTTTTCATCGATATATATCCTTTCTTTTTATAATTTTTTATGACATCCCGGCCTAATAAAAGAGCGATTGGATGGCTCTTAATATTCTCTCACCCCAGAAAAGAGAGATGTAACTGCCGGCGGCGAGGAAGGTGCCGAAGGGGAGCTTCAATTTCAAGGTCTTCCCCTTAAATATGATAAAAAATATACCTACAATTAAGCCGGATAAAGAGGCAAGAAGAACTGTAACCAGGAGTTTGCCGACACCGAGAAATGCGCCTAAAAATAACATCATCTTGACATCGCCGAAGCCGAGCCCTTCGATTTTTTTCACTTTTAAATAAAAATAGTAGAGACCGGTAAAGGTTAGCGCGGAGCCGAATGATGCAATGACGGCATCGGTTGTTGTCAACCATGGATTAAAAAAGGAGTATACGATAAACACCACAGCCCCGCCTAAGGTTAATTCGTCGGGGAGTATCATGTGTGTCAAATCGATTACGGCCAGGGAGATGAGCAGGCAAACAAACAGGATAGCAAAAGCAGTATAAATGAGGTCGGCCCCGAAATAGAAGTATGACAGCCAGAAACTGAAAGCGGTAAATGCTTCGATCAGGGGGTAACGAAGGGAAATCTCTTCTTTACAATTCCGGCACTTCCCTCCTAACAGGATGTAACTGATAACCGGGATATTGTCGTAAAACTTAATGGCTTTTTTACATGACGGGCAGTGAGACCGGGGTTTTACGATACTCTTCTTCTCGGGCAGCCGGCTGACCACTACATTTAAGAAACTACCGATGATAAGCCCGAAGAGTATCAGGATGATTTCTTTTTCCACTTGAACACCAATTTTGCCTTTAATTTACCGGTAACGGGATTGTAAATATACTTACTGCCTCTAAAATCCCCTGGAACTTCGGTCACCAGCCCAATTCTCTTGAGGTCTTCCAACTCTTGCGGATACCTCCCATATTTTTTCTTGTACAGTTGTATTTTAGCCTCCAGGTATTTCCTGTCCACCTCATATTTGATCTGGTAGAGATGGTTAAACGCGGCATCTTTTTCGACTCTCATTTTTGAGTTTTTGTAAATATCGGCCCATAAATTCCAGGCAAAATCCAGGTCGTCCTTCATATAAACTAAATGAGCCCAACTTCTCTTAATGACGGCCGGAGCGTTGGGCCTTTTCGCTGCTTTTTGAAACAACTGCTCTGCTAATTCGTAATCTTTTAGATTTTCAAAGGCATAATAACCGGCTTCGTAATCAAAAATATACTGGTCTTTATTATTTTCGGAACCCTTTTGCAGCAGCCGGATTGCCATTTTATAATCCTTTGCTTCTAAGGCCATGATCCAGGAACCAACGATATAGGGATCGGTGTATTGGGGGGTGATATCGGTAATAGTGTTGTAAATATGCTCGATGTAATCGTAGCGGTTGGATAAATAGTAGCTGGAATAGAACTGGATGGACCAGATAAATAGCATATCGGCAGCCAGGTTCCGGTAACCGAAAGAGAGTAAACGCAGCGTTTTTCCCGGGGGGAGAATAATGAAAGTGTTCTGTTCCGAAAAGTAATCGATCTTATCGTCATACAAAGCCTGGAAATGGGCAACCAATACCATCAGGCATATAAAAAAGATGAATAGTGCGGCTCTCTTTTCCGTTTCCCTCTTCCCCAAGCGGAATAATGGGAAAAATAAAAATTTTTTCAGAACCGTATATGGGGTCATTTAAACTCTTTTTTGTTGAATATGAGTGCGGCCAGGATCAATACGGCTGCGATATAACAAACCGCGTAAATAATCGAGCCGATGAACACATCGCTTTCTATCGGGATCTTCAAAACGATGTCGTTTTTTATATTGAGCTTTTCCAGGTTGGGTATGATGTAATAAAGGGAATAGACGACGACTTTCTCAAAGGTTTCGGTCAGGTTGTATTTAAACTCGTTGAAGGTCCAGGACAAATGACCGATCAAATAAAGAGAGATCGTAAAAATAGAGGAGAGAATCGGGGTTGAAAACGAGGAAAAGAGTATCGAGATCGCGCTGATGATCAAAAGCTCAAAATACAATAAGATGAAGTAAAGCAGCACTTTCGCATCGAATTCCCCGGTGGAGAGTAAGAGAAACACAAAGAAGATAAGGGCCATCGACAGCAGAGCCACTAAGAGTGTGACAGCGAGCCCGAAGAATTTTCCCAATATAAAGTTGCTCCTGGAGATTGGTTTGCTAACGATATTGTAGATGGTTTTCTTGTCGATTTCTTTGAAGACAAGATTTATCCCGGTAAAGATCGCGATTAACACACAGAAAAAATTGATGGAAGCCAGGCCGATATCTTTCAGTACTTTTACTTTGTCACCGAGGGTCAGCAGGCTCATAATCTGCGAGCTCAGGGCAAATAGTATCCCCACAACGATAAGCAGGTAATATACCTTATTCCGGACGGCTTCTTTAAAGGTGTTCAAAGCAATTGCTTTTATTTTCATCCTACAATTTCCTTCAAGAATATGTCTTCGAGGGTCATCTTAACCGGGGTAACCGATACTATTTGTCCCTTATGACCGTTGACAAAGCGAATGATATCGTTGGCATCTTTTTCGCTTTCCGATTTGATAATATAGTTGTTGTCCAGCCGGTTGGTTTCCAGGTTATTCTCTCTCAGGGCTGCCTCGGCGACCCCGGTGAAGACCGTCTCATAATACCTGACGCTGTGAGAGATCAGGTCGGAAAGCCTGCCCTCTTTTCGTATGCTGCCGTCCAATATGATGCCCACTTTGTCGACGATCATTTCCATATCCTGCAGTATGTGGGAGGAGAAAAACAGGGTTTTTCCCGCCTCTTTTAAAGATATGATGATATCTCTTAATTCCTTTCTTCCGATAGGGTCCAGGCCGGAGAAGGGTTCGTCCAATATGACCAGGTCCGGGTCATTGATAAGCGACTGGGCCAGTCCGACTCTTTGTATCATGCCCTTTGAATATTTTTTCAATTTCAGTTCCCGTTTCTTTTCCAATCCCACTAATTTAATTAATTCGTCTGCCCTGTTACTTACCTGCTTTTTCGGTAGGGAGAATAAATTTCCGGTGAAAGTGAGTAACTCCCTGGCAGTCAGGTAGTCGTAAAAATAGGGGTGTTCGGGTAAAAAGCCGACCTTCTTCCGGGCTTCGCCGGTATTATAGGATTTCCCAAAAATCGATATCTCCCCGGCGTCAGGGAAAATAATACCCAGCACACATTTGATGGTGGTGGTTTTGCCTGCCCCGTTTGGTCCCAGGAAACCGTAGATTTCCCCTTCTTCGACGTTAATGTCGATCCCCTTCAAGATTTCGTACTTTTTGAACAAAAAATTCGACTTAAAGGTTTTTTTTAATTTTTTTATTTCTAAAGCTTTCATTTTGACACTCTTAATCGAAACCTTTGATCACATTAAACTTCAGAAGTGCTAATGATACAATATTTTTTCTGGAAAATCAACATCGGTTATATCTTTTTTTTCTCCTTGATTGAGGCCTGGGCAGCGGCAAGACGGGCGATAGGCACCCTGAAGGGAGAACAGGACACATAGTCCATGCCCACTTTACAACAAAATTCGACAGAAGAGGGTTCACCGCCGTGTTCGCCGCAGATGCCGATTTTCAACTCCGGCTTTTTTTTTCTGCCTTTCTCAATGCCGGTCTTGATCAATTGGCCCACTCCCTCCCGGTCAAGAACCTGGAAGGGGTCTTTCGGCAGTATGCCTTTTTTCAAATATTCCGGCAGGAATACGCCGGCATCATCCCGGGAGTACCCGAAGGTCATCTGGGTCAAATCATTGGTTCCGAAAGAGAAAAATTCGGCCAGGCGGGCAATCCGGTCGGCCACTAAGCAGGCCCGGGGGATTTCGATCATGGTGCCGATCATGTACTTGATGCTGTCCCTCTTTTTTTCAAAAATATCCTCGGCTTTTTTGATAATGATGTCCCGTAAAAATTCGAATTCCTTTTCCGTACCGGTTAAGGGGACCATAATCTCGGGGAATACCTCGACTCCCTTTTCCTTGACCAGGAGAGCGGCTTTGATGATGGCCTCGGTCTGCATCTCGGCAATTTCAGGGTAGGTGATTGCCAGCCTGCATCCCCGGTGGCCCAACATGGGGTTAAACTCTTTCAGGCTTTCGGCCTTTGCTTTTAAGGTGCTGAAATCAACGCCCACAAATTTTGCCAGTTCGTCCAATTCTTCATCCGTGTGCGGGATAAATTCATGGAGCGGCGGATCCAGTAAACGGATGGTCACCGGGTAACCGGCCATGGTCTCGAATATGCCGACAAAATCGTCCGTCTGCATGGGGAGAATCTTTTTGAGGGCTTTTTCCCTGCCCGGTTTATCATCGGCGAGAATCATTTCCCGCACGGCGTTGATGCGGTCGCCTTCGAAGAACATGTGTTCTGTCCGGCAAAGCCCGATGCCTTCCGCACCGAATTTTCTCGCCGTTGCGCTGTCCTTCGGTGTGTCGGCGTTTGTTCGCACCCTGATAGCTCTCTCGTCATCCGCCCATTTCATAAACTTCTCAAAATCACCGGATATTTCGGGAATAATCAGGTCTAATTTTCCCTCGATGATTTCACCTTTTGTGCCGTTCAGCGTGATGATATCCCCTTCTTTAAAGGCCTTTCCCGAAATCGTGCAGGTATTTTCCGAAGTAATTTTTAAGTCGCTGCATCCGGCCACGCAGCATTTCCCCATACCCCGGGCGACCACCGCCGCGTGAGAGGTAAGCCCGCCGGTGGCGGTTAAAATACCCTGGGCGGCATCCATACCGCCGATATCTTCAGGAGAGGTCTCCTTGCGCACCAATATGACATTCTTGCCCTGGACAGCCAATTCTTCCGCTCTTTCCGCGGTAAAAACGATCCCGCCCACCGCAGCTCCGGGAGAGGCGGGCAGGCCTTTGCCGATGGCATCATATTTCGTTTCGGGATCGATGTTGGGGTGCAGCAGTTGATCCAATTGCTCGGGATCGACGCGCATAACCGCCTCTTCCTTTGAAATCAGGCCTTCTTCAACCATATCTAAGGCAACTTTGATGGCAGCAACGGCCGTTCGTTTGCCGTTCCGTGTCTGCAAAATGAATAACTCTTCTTCCTGGATGGTGAACTCCATATCCTGCATATCCCGGTAATGTTTCTCCAAACGGTCTTTGTAGGAAACAAGTTCTTTGTAAATTTCCGGGTCTTGCTTCTCCAATTCCGAGAGTGGCAGAGGCGTTCGGATACCGGCTACCACATCCTCACCCTGGGCATTCATTAAGTACTCACCGTAGAATATCTTTTCACCGGTGGCCGCATCCCTTGAAAAAGCGACACCGGTACCGGAGGTATCTCCTAAGTTGCCGAATACCATGGCCTGGAGGTTGACAGCGGTGCCCAATAAACCCGTTATATTGTTCATCTCCCTGTATTTAATGGCTCTATAATTGTGCCAGGATTTGAGTACCGCGTCTATGGCCTTCCACAATTGTGTTTTCGGATCCTGGGGGAATCCCTCTTTTTTTTCTCTCTTAACCAGTTCTTTATATTTCAGAACCACTTCTTTCAGATCGGCAGCTTTTAAGGCGACATCATTCTCGATGCCGCTCTTCTGTTTTTGTTCAATAAGTATATCTTCGAATTTTTCATGACGGATTCTCAGCACCACCTCCCCGAACATCTGGATGAAGCGCCTGTAAGAATCAAGAGCGGAACGCTCGCCCCAGAGCCTGGCCAACCCTTCTACCGAGCGGTCGTTTAAGCCCAGGTTCAGAATGGTGTCCATCATGCCGGGCATCGAGACCGCGGACCCGGACCGGACGGAAACCAATAGCGGGTTCTGATCATCGCCAAATTTTTTCTCCATCAGGTTCTCGAGCATGATGAGTTTTTCCTCAACTTCCTCTTTTAAACCTTCGGGATAATGGTAATCATTTTTGTGAAAGAGGTCACATACTTCGGTGGTGATTGTAAACCCGGGAGGGATGGGAAGTCCTAAACTGCACATCTCGGCCAGGTTCGCTCCTTTTCCACCTAATAGTTCTTTTAATTCTTTTCTTCCCTCCGTGAAATCTTTGGAAAAAAAATAGAGATACTTGTTCTTCATTTATCGCTTCCTCCTTGGTGAGTTTTCGTAGAATTTTCTATGGTATCTTTTTTATTCGATTCGGATCCGGTTTTGAAAATGATGACAAATTCGCAATAGATGCCTGCTGCCGAATCAACGGTAAAAGAGGCGCCATGATTGATGATAATTTTTTCACATATCGTAAGCCCGAGACCTGCCCTGTTTTTGGAACCGGAGAAAAAGGGCGTCCATATTTTCGGGATATCTTCTTTTCGTATCCCAATACCGTTATCCTTTATCGATAAGCTGTAACCGTCTTCCCGGGATTTCGTCCTGATTTCGATGACGCCCGGGCCGGAATTTTTCTTTTTTATGGCCTGCAGGGCGTTATCCACCATATCGGTAATTAAAATCCCTATCTGCCCGGGATTTAAAAGGTCATCCGGTACCTGAGCATCGGTTTCGATATCCAACCTGATCCGGTGGTTCCGGCCTATTTCTAAGAGACAGGACCGTAAACGGGACAGGATATGGTTTAAATTCTCTTTGACTTTTATTGTTTTTTCGCTTGATAAATAATCCCGCAAAAAATTAAATTGGCATGTCAATTCATCGGCATTTTTATCTATTTTTCTAATGCGTTCTTTCAGCCGCTCATCGGCCACTTTTGTTAGCAAAATCTGGGAGTATCCCATGATGGGAGTGAGTTTGTTTTTCATTTTATGAAAAATGACCGGTAGTATTTCCCCAATCATCTCATTTTTTTGCAGGTTGCGCGATAGTTTCCGGCAGTAGTTCAGTTCGTTATCCAATCGGCGCAGTTCTGGCATCAGTAATTCTTTCTTACTATCGGGCACATGGGCCAAAATTTCTTCGTAAAGCTGCGCCAGTACAGTCGTATTAAAATTCATGTTTTAATCCATTGATTTCCTTTTTGACCTGCAATTATAAATGATTTCGTTGGTAAATACAACCGATTTACCGGGGAAAAAAGAAGAAAAATAAAAAAGTATTTGACTCACTTCAGCCTCCGGGGATTACTCCTCGAAAGCCGTGTCCAGCTATTACGATTCGGTTTATTTAGAGATTTACGTTTTAAATCGTTGCCGAAAAAATTATAGGGACAGGTGAATTATTTAAGAGTTGAGAGTTGAAAGGCGAATAGATCAACAACCCCGATTTTTCTTCTACATTGCAACATTTGTACGCACCGACCCAAAGTTTGAAAAAGTGTTGTTTTTTATGGTAATATATATTATATTGTTTTTGAAATATCCAGGAGGATAACTATGATAACTGTAAAAGAAAAAATGACGAACATTATCGATTCACAGCCTGATGACAGCAGTTACGAAGAACTTCTTCGGGAATTGGCCTTTAATCGAATGATAGAGCGGGGTCTGAAAGATTCTCGCGAAGGGCGGATTATATCCAATGAAGAAATGCGAATGAGGATCAGAAAGTTTCAATGATAAATTGGACTAATGAAGCTGAAACCTGGCTCAGGGATATTTATAACTATATCGCGCAGGATAATCCTGATGCAGCCAGGAGAGTAGTAGAAGGGATTTATAATAAAGCACAGGTACTAAATGATTTTCCTGAAATAGGCTATAAATACCGTTCAGAGCCGGAAGGAGATATTCGAATCTGGCTATATGGGCATTATAGGATTGCATATTTAATAAAAGAAGATAACAATATAGATATAATAGGGGTGTTTCATGGCTCACTCGATATTGACCGTTACCTTCCATGAAGAAGTTAAGACGGTTTATCGAAAATTACATGCAGCATCAGGGGAGAGGAGTTAAGATTTGAAAAACAAACAGAGCGGTTCTCTTGTAAAGCTAATAAAAGAGAAAAAAACAAGTAAATGGTGGAAAGATTTTTTTTCATGGAAATATTTATTGATCCCCTCACTGAGGTCTTTTTTATCCATTTTCGGATTTGTTTTTATCCTTTTTTTGCTATCACATGATTATGGCAACTGGTTTGCCATTGGGGGAAAACTTAAATTTTTACATGATAACCACTACCAGAATCTTATTGTCATACTCGCCGGGATTGGCACCTTGATATTCGCCCTAATCATTTTTACCGCGGAAAGTTCGAGAAATGACCAAACCAGTGACCGGGCTAGAGTTTTATTGAAAGTGAACTTTTTATTCCCGTTAACAGTTGGTGAAATTTTAACTTTTTTTATTTTCATATGGGGGGATGTTAATATTTTGAGTATAATTCCAGTTTCATTAATAGGAATTGCTGCTGTCATATCTGTCGGGAATACTATTTCCATTATGTTAAATAAATACAAGTTCGCAAGAAAAAGAGCCGAAGTCTTAAAAGAGAGGCTTTATAGAAGCATTGATAAAGCTGTAGATAAACGAATCGGAGATATCATTTTTTTTAACAAATTGGACGGTAAAGAAATAAAATTAGAATCCGATCTTTTCTCAACAAGTACAAGCAGAGAAGGGTTTATATATTTTAGATCAGGAAGAACGGGAATTATAACAGATATAAATTTAAAAAAATTAAAAGAATTTTCGGATATATTGGAAGCCCATGCCAATGATAATGGTTTTTACTTTGATCCGAAAACCCAAAAAAACCTCCCTGATTCTGGTTATAACGTTGAACAAACATTACCTGAAAACGAGGAGGACGAATTAAAAATCAACTCTAAACGTTATATTTTAAAAACAT
The DNA here is from genome assembly GCA_023137075.1 of Candidatus Aminicenantota bacterium. Lineage (GTDB taxonomy): Bacteria > Acidobacteriota > Aminicenantia > UBA2199 > UBA2199 > JAGLQA01. The sequence continues at coordinate 2,976 of JAGLQA010000415.1, read as the reverse complement.
TTCGAGACCAGGTTATCGATGAGAATGATATATTAATCAGATTGGACAAAGAACTCATCAGTGATAACAAAATTGAAAAAAAATTAAGAAATATTTTTAAAAAAATCTTCAGAATAAAAAATCAAGACGATTTTTCAGAGGAAATTCGCTATGAGTTAGAAGGTTTGAAAGATCAGTTTATATCTGCTATAAATGATAAAAAAATGGGGCAAATTAACGAATACCTGGATATTTATAAAAACCTTCCAGTAAGTTTTCTGGAAAAAATGGATGAGATCGGTGCACACTACTCCTACTCAGATGCCCAAAAAGAGCGGTCAGACCTCTTCGGAGGTTGGCAAGAAATCGAGTGGCTTTTATACGATATTCGAGATATTTATCTAATCGGTATAAAATCCGGCCATAAAGATATAATTTATAAAATTTCTTATTTGCCGATTTCAATTATTCATAGGTCTATTAAATTCTTTGACCATTATGTATTCCAGGAGTTTATCAATCTTCATCCTTTATCATATTATTATGCCGTTGAAGAAAAAAGCAAGGATATTAAAAGTTTAATGGTTGAAAGTTCATGGAGGTATTTAAAGGAGATTTCAAACTATGTGATTGAACCACAACTAACACGTGAAGACTTAACAGAAAACGAAATGTTGAGTTTAAAAGGCTATGTCATCCACATTATCATTGTTTTGCAAAATTTATTGAAAAAAGCGTTCGACAAAAAAGATGCTGAAAGCTTTACTAAATTCCGGGATGTCGTTCTGGAATTATTTAAGAACTTCGAGCGTTCTACCAAACAACCATATATTCTGAACAAGATGCGTGAAATTGATGACAAAAGAACAAAAAGACAGAGTTATTTGCACGAAATTTATAATGAAATCGATAGGAAAAGAAAGCAGATGTTGTTCGGTCTGGCAAGTTATATATTTGATCAATTCAGAAACAACAACCAGGATGGTATGTTAAAGCTTTTTTACCTCGAGATAAAAAATTCAATATCAAAAACGCTAAGCGATTTTACTGATATTTTTCTAGAAACCCACAATTTTAAAATCTCTGATTTTTGGGGCTGGGCGTGGTGGTATTTAACATATAATGGCAATGTGCGACATGTACCAATACATGGAATTTTGGAAAGATTTTATGTCGTCCATGCTTTGGAGATATTACAAGATGAACAGGATGGAGTTATTGCAAGAATGGAACTTCCTCATAATAGAGACCTGCTTCACATGATTGAAGGCTCCCGTGAACTGATGAAAACGCTAAACGACATATCAAATAATAGCGAAAAATGGAAATTCGCCCTGTCTGACCGTGCCATTGGAAAAACAAACTGGTTCAAAGTCCTTTTACAGAAAGCTAAAGCTATGCAAGAAGAAAAAGAAAGCAAGGAAAAAAGAGAAAAAAAGATTTCAGTGGAAAGGATAGATCAATTTAAGGGAAATTTTTTGAAAACTTATCAAGAGAGGGTGATTTCCAGGCGAGTTTTTGAGTATTATCAATTATTCAAGGATAAGATCGATTTAAGAAATGACGTAATTGAAACCCGGTTCGGTATAAATACGGTTGATGATAAGGGCGCTTTTTTTGATGATTGGCATACCGCTTATCTCTATTGTGGAGATCAATATGGTCAAAGTATGGCTTCCGGGGAGAATCGAAAAATTCTCGAAGATTTGATCTCCTGGTGCAAAAAAAGCAATGGGCATACAATTGAAAAGGTATTGGGAAATATTAAACCGATCTCCAATGCTTTTATCATAGCAAGTAATATGTCAATCATGAATTATTTTGAAAATCTCAACTGTTATATCCCTCAATATAATGCAGAGCAATATAAAGATCGTTCTAAATATCGTGATTTAAGATGCTTTGATGGATTTTATGACTTTAAGAAAAAAATGGTTCCTGTTATCGAATATAATTTTCCTCAAAATGACAACGTGATTTTGATATTGAATAAAGCAAAACTTGGTGAACTGATACAATATTCTCCACTGTCGGAAGGGGATAACAAGGCATTGCAAAGAGATCAATTTTACATTGATGTTCAAGCCTATTCGGATAACAGGGCGATGTTGGAAGAAATAATGAAAGAATCCCCTGGATGGCTAAAAAAAATTGGTAATAAAAATCAGCAGGAATTACACTTATTAGAGAAAGTTTTGATTAAAATATTCCAAAAATTCGAGTTGAAGAAACACCAGGAATTTGAGGGGTATCTATTAAAACTGGAAGATTTAAGAAAGAAAAAGATTATAGAAGTAAGGAGAATTAATACGGAGTGAGACTGCAGTATTCGAAATAAGAGAGAATATAATGGTTGCCTTGTTGTGAAATTCTGCCATTTTCCGGAAGAATATTTTTTAGCAACTCTGGAAACAATTTAATATAGAGTGTTTACAGAGCGTGATTTGTAACCATTCAGTTTTGGGAATTGCTCATCAGGTCGTGATTGAACCCGCTTACACAAAAAAATAATTACTACAGGATGTTTTATCAATGATTAAATAGTAATTAGTAAACAATAAATCAGTAAATGATAATTCATCCTATTCATCCGTATAATCTCTAATCCTGAAAATCAGCGCAAGTACGTTCGGACATTTTTATACCTTGCCTCCGGCGGCCTGCCACGTGGGCAGGGCGGCCCACCTTTTTGAAAAAAGGTGGAACCAAAAACTTCTGTTGATCAGCCTGCCTGTATGGCAGACAGGCAGATCAATTCACGGACTAAACAAGGGGCGATTGAATCCAAAATGGCATAAGCAATTTTTTTCAAACTTTTGTTACTTTTTGGTTCCGGCTCGTCTGGGCTGTAGGACATGTAAATTATTTGCACCAAAATTAGAATTGCTGAGTAATCTCGGTTAACGGGAATATTCACGAATTGGGTCAGGATGATATGCTGATCGTCGAGCCGGGGGGAGAACCACCGGGTCGTCGACTATTCGCCGGATATGCAGC
>JAGLQA010000414.1 GCA_023137075.1 Candidatus Aminicenantota bacterium | reverse complement strand
AAATCTCAGCGAGCGATCGTAAGTTCCGGTTATTTTACTTTGGGGCCCAGAGTAAATCGTCCGCTGCATAAAATAATATCTTTTCCAAAATGTTTGATATCTTTTACTTTATAAAAACCGCCCTGTTCCCAGCCTTTGAAAACCCCATCCTTACCGCCGGAACCGATACAATAGGCTTTTTCACTGCCAGCCTTACCGCCGGTATAATGGAATTTAAAACCCCAGGCATCTTTGAGGGGAAGTCTTTTGATATATTGGGGCTCCAATTGCGACCGGATATCAACCAACGATTCTCCCTTGGGCGCGTGTCCCTTATCGGCAATATAGGCCTCGAGGGCAAGGGAAATCGTCTTCATATCGCCCATGGTGGCTTTCTGCTTCCCTTTCTGCAAGGCCGTAAGCGTATTCGGGATTGCGATAGCCGCGACAATTCCACCAACCGCAAGGGCCGGGAGAATGGCAGAACCGCCCAGGGGCAAATTGTTATTGGAAGTATAGATAAATCCTTCGGCAGTGTTTTGTTTTACACTGTAGAAGGCCAGGTCCTTGGGCATAAGGTTGAGACGTTCAAAGGCCGCATAAATGGCTTTCTCTTCTTTGTTCTTAGACATGGCAATCGCTTTAGCCTGGATAGCGGTAATCGTTTTGAAAATCTTCGAACTCAAGAAGGTATAACTATTACCTTTGCCGGGCATATTGACAGAGAGGTTCTTAAACTCGGCGCTCCCGCTCAATCCCTTCTTGCCGGCCAATATCTCATCCATAATTTTACCGTTGGAGGCAAAAATCAGCAAATTATCTTTTTGCACAACCATAGGATTAACGGGAATGGGTAACGGAATAACGGGTCCGACGATCTTCTTCATATTACCGTCAACTTGCGGTGGTACCGGGATTACTTTTTGCAGCAGGTTGAAGATAGAATCATCTTTTACATAAATGACTATTGCCAGTGCCGGTTCCGGGAATTCAAGGTTTAAACCCTTTACCGGGATTTTGCACATTTTCGTATCGTCTAACGTTAAGATAATCCCGCTTTGTCCCCCGAGGGAACCGAGTAATACGTCTAAGTCTATCCCCTTATTCTTTAACATAGGGGTAACCATGCCGATTCCTTGTTGAAGTTTCGGGATTCCCGATTCGGCCGCCACTTTCCGGATCCACTGCCATAGGTAGTCCAATTTAGAATCGGAAAAGCCGGCAAATGCGGTGTTTGCGGGCAGCAATTTTTGCGAATCAAAAGCATGAGGGTTCGCCTCTGAAAGATGCCACATTAAACCTTTACCCATCCCTTTATAGTGATGAATAACCGTTTTCTCATGGTTAAACCCGTTCTTCATTTTAATGGAACTCATCCCGATTCCACTGATCTCAAACAGGCCGCTGTCCTTCAACAGCTTGTCGACGAGATTGAGCCCAACCTCGATTTCCTGTTTTTCGGACGGTTTCTTGGCTTCGATGACAGCTATATCCTTGATAACCTCTAAAAAATTTTGCATGAATTTAATGGATTTCTCCGAACTCATGTACAAATAAAAGTCTCCGCCCGGATCCAGGTTTCTGGTTACTTGAGCGAAACTGTTTTTCTCTGCAGGTACGATTTTTTTCGCTTGCAGCGGCCGGGTGGGCAGCAGTGTAAAGGCTGCGCAAAAAATAACAATTGTTAAAATGGTAGATATTTTTTTCATTAGATCCTCCTTTTTTAATATCTTTAATACGAAATTTTTTGAAATTTGTTCTATAATGAAAAAATCGTCAGGACTTTACTTTCAGGACGACGAAAGTAATATCGTCGTCCCGGGCCTTGCCGTCAAGCCAGGTTTCGGCAGCGTCGACTAAGTGCGCGATAATTTGTTCCGGTGTTTTGCCGACTGCTTTTTCAAATATTCTTTTAACGCGAGAATACCCGAACATTCTGCCTTTCCTGTCGAACAATTCCGGTAACCCGTCGGAAAGGAGAAGGAGCGTGTCACCCGGGCTCAATTCCACCTCTTTGGCGGGATAAGAAAAATCATTAAATGCACCGAGGGGCGGCGCTTTCAGCAGGATATCTTCCACCCTTCCGCCTGCCTCCCTGAGCAAATAAACCGGGGGCATCCCGGCGGAGGTTATATCTGCCCGGTTATTCTTAAGTTTGACCAGGGTTAAGGCCATAAACAAATTTTCCAAATGCATCTGCTTGATAGTCCGGGTACTCTTGTTAAAAAAAGCGGCCATGTCCAATTGCCGGGTCAGGTCTCCGCTTAATAATATTCCCTTCATGATGGAAACCATGTGGCCGGCCTTTAACCCGTGGCCGGTGGCATCCCCGATGGCTGTGATCAATATGCCCTTTTCATCTGTAAAAAAATCATAATAATCACCGCCGACTTCATGGGCGGTATTCATATATACGGCTATATCAAAGTTCCCCTGTTCCGGTACTTTTTCCGGGAGCATGGAAAGCTGCAGCTTCCGGGCCCCTTCGAGTTCCTGGGACTTTCGCCTGTTTTCCGCTTCTACCGCCCGGGTCCGGGCATCGGCCGCCTGGGCTCTCAGTTCAGCTTCCCGGACTTTCGCTTTATCCTGTTCTCGTTGTATCAGCCGGGCCCGCTGCCACCGGTTGAGAGTTATGACTGCCGCTGCCAGCAGGATAATATAAAGGGCGTAGGCCCAGATGGTCCGCCACCAGGGAGGGGTAATGATAACACGAATAGAGGCGCCTTCTTCATTCCAGATCCCGTCATTATTCGAACCTTTTACCCTGAAAATATAGGAGCCGGGACTCAGACCGGTATAAGTGGCGGATCTCCTGGTACCGCAGTCCACCCATTCCTTGTCAAAGCCTTCCATCTTGCAGGCGAAGCTGTTTTTTTCGGGCAGGGAGTAACTCAATGCGGCAAATTCAAAGGTGAACACCCGGACTTTATAGGACAATTGCACCTGTTTTTCCTCTGAAATATTCTGTTTCAAGATGATACGGCCGTCCCTGCCGGCGGTGCCGGCTTTTACCGGTTTGTTAAATACCCGGAAACCGGTTATCACGATTGGCGGAACGTAGGGATTTTCTTTGATCCGGGATGGGAAGAAGGAATTGAAGCCGTCAAAACCGCCGAAAAACATTTCCCCGCTCCGGCTTTTACAGGTGGCCCGGGAAAACTCATTGCCTTGCAGCCCATCCCGTTTATCGTATCTCTTTATTTTTCCATTCTCCGGATTAAATTTTAATAACCCGTTATCCGTACTGAGCCAGAGATTTTTCCGTTTATCCTGTAATATCCCTTTAACTATGTACCCGGGCAAAGATCCAAAGCCCGGAAAAGCGACAGACAAACCGCTCTTAATATCAAATTTTACCAGCCCCCTGATGGCGCCTAACCATAAAATACCCGGGTTTTGCGGGGGACCGTAAACGCATAATATCGAATTGGTATCCCCGGGAGTCTTCAGATAACGGGCAAATTTTCCGGCCTTTGTATCGAACCTGATCAGGCCGCTGCTGTAGCTTGCCAACCATAAGATACCGGGTTCGCCGCGAGACTCGTATATATCGAGAATTTGATTCTTATGACGGATTTTTGACTCCTCAGAATCGAAGAGATAGGTGGTGAAGGTCTCCTCGGCGATATCCATGCGTGTAATACCCCCGCCCCGGGTGGCAATCCATAATACCCCGGGATGATCCAGGGATTCATGGAACGTGCTCGCTAAGTGCGGCGTGGGAGTATTTTCATTTTTCGGATCGTGTTCATACTTAACATAGCTGTTTTTTTTCGGATCAAACTTACATATTTCTCTTAATTCGGTTCCAATCCATAATATACCGGGAAGCGAGGGGCATTCATAAACCTGGCGAATGTCGCTGCTGCTCAGGCTGTTGGGATTACCCGGCTTACTGCGGTATAGGGTGAAAATTCCGGTTTCACGGTCAAATCTGTTTAGCCCATCGGCCGTGCCGATCCAGAAAATTCCCGGCATGGAAGGTGATTCGAGAATCGAGAAGACAAGATTATCGCTTAATCCTTCCTGTGTGTTCGGCCTGACATGATAATGGATAAATTTCCGGGCTGTTGTGTCTGCCCGGTATAATCCCATAAACCGGGTTCCCGCCCAGAGCACACCGGATAGATCCTGGTAAACGGAGAGAATCGTATCGCTTCCGGGACTATTAATATCATTGGAGTTATGTTTAAAACGGAGACATTTACCGGTATTGGCATCAAATTTATTTATGCCGCCCCCGAAGGTTCCTAACCATAAGATTCCCCGCTCTACCGGTGACTCGCAAATCGTCCGGATAACATCATGACTCAGGCTGGAAGGATTCAGCGGATCATGCCGGTAATGCGTAAAGGTCTCTTTTTTTGTATCGAACTTATTCAAGCCCTTCCAGGTTCCGATCCACAGCAATCCCGGTTCCACGGAAGATTTTTGCAAGCAGTAAACATAGTCGGATGACAGGCTGCCGGGAACCTCCGGATCGTGTTTATATTTGGTAATAACCTTTGTCTTCAGGTCATATTTAAACAACCCGTTAAAGGAGGAAATCCATAATATTCCCGGAGAAGTCTCTAAAATCGCCGCCGCCAGGTTTTCCGCCTGCCCGGCAGGGTAGTCGGAAAAAGCCGGCACCGTTGTGAATGTTTCCATTTTTTTATCAAATCGAACCAACCCATTCATCGTGCCTAAGTATAAAATTCCGGGATCAGCCGGTGATTCGATGATCGAATAAACGGGTGTGTAACTTGAAGAGGTCAACCCTTTAATAGGGGTGCGATAATGGGAAAAGGTGTCGTTACCCCGGTCGAATTTATCTAAGCTGCTTTCAGTGCCGAACCACAAAGTGCCCTCCAGGTCTTCATAAATACAGCGAATAATCCTATGACCGGGGCTGTTGGGATCATCGGGTTTATGCTGGAATACGGTAAACGTATAACCGTCAAACTTATTCACACCGTTATGGGTGCCGAACCAGAGGAAACCTCTACTATCCTGATAGATATATAAGACATTTCCTTCCTGGGGAAATCCCAGGCTGCTGCCGATATGTTCAAATTTTAAAAGGTCATCTGCCGCGGACAAATGCGAGACAACCAGGAAAAATAGAGAGATTACGATAAAAACCGCAAATTCACGCCTTTCTACATATTTTCTCACATTCACTTTCTTCAACGGGTTAACCTCACATTTTTTAAATACACGCCGGACTGCTGCAACCTTGTTCATTATATCATGATAATGTCGCTGTTATCAATAAAAGAAAAGTACGATCAGTAATTATAATTTTCCCATTATCGTTAAAAAATGAATTTTTTGCATTCACTTTGCCAAATCCGGGGAAAATTGGTAAGATAATATCCATGAGAAAGTTGTCATTATTGAAAACGATTTTCGCTGTATTCCTGCTCCTCCGGGTAAATATTTTGATCGCTATCGATCCGGCAAAGCCCATTAATTTATATAAGCATAAGGCCTGGAATATGGAAGACGGCCTCCCCATGAATAGTGTGCTCGCCATAACCCAGACCCCGGAGGGCTATCTCTGGGTGGGTACCGAGGCCGGGTTGGCCCGTTTTGACGGCTTAGAGTTCGAAGTTTTTGATCACGAAAACACACCGGCTTTATCCAAATCTTTAATTCTTTCCCTGATGGTCAGCCGGGATGGGATATTGTATGCCGGTACCCGGGGAGGCGGATTGGTACGTTTCCGGGACGGGAATTTCGAGGCATTTACCACTCAAAACGGCCTGTTGAGCGATGAAGTCTGGACGACCATGGAGTCGGGGGACGGCACCATCTGGATCGGTACCCGGAATGGGATCAACATCTTGAATGAGGGCAAACTAATCCCGCTCCCTTTACCGGCAGATATATTGCCCCATAACGTCAGGGCGCTGTGTGAAGACCGCTTCGGCCGTGTCTGGGTGGGCACCAGGGGCTGCGGCCTGTTCATGGTGAGGAGACGGGGCCGGAGGTTTGAGGTCGAGCACCAGGGGCCGCAAAAATTAAAGGTAAGCTCTATTCTTGAAGACCGAAGCGGTGCCCTGTGGGTGGGTACCCTGGAAAAGGGTGTAATCCGGATACGGGGGGGGAAACAATTTCATTTTACGACCCGGAACGGCCTTGCCAACAACTATGTTACCTGCCTCCATGAAGACCGGGCCGGGAATCTCTGGCTCGGCACCTACGGTGGCGGACTCAACGTGGTGTGTAGTGGCACAAACCGGGTTTCCGTGTTCAGCGGCAGGGGTGACCTGAGCAGTCAATCGATTTATTCAATTTATGAAGACCGGGAGAAAATCCTGTGGATCGGCACCGAAGGTGGCGGACTCAACAGCCTAAAGGATACTAAAATCACCACCTATACCATGAAAAACGACCTGTCCAGCGATATCGTTTTCGGACTCTTCCAGGACAGCCGGGGGCGCATCTGGGTCGGCACCACGGGTTTTGGCGTTAATTATTTCCAGGACGGGCGCTTTCACCCCCTTACCGGCCAGGACAACCTATCTGCCGATTCCATAATTTCAATCACCGAACAGCCGGCAGGCTGCCTGTGGTTCGGTACCTTAGGCGGCGGCATCAACCGGTTGTGGAAGGGCCGGGTTTCCGTGTTCACCACTGTGGATGGCCTGTCCGATAACTTTGTCAGGGCTTTATATGCGGATAAGAAGGGCAACCTCTGGGCCGGAACGGATAGCGGGGGTGTCCATCGCTTTTTTGACGGGAGCTTTATCCTGCACAGGGATTTGCATTTCCGGGTCAATTCGCTGCTGGTTGACAGCCGGGGTTTCCTGTGGGTCGGTACCTGGGGGGGCGGTCTGTGTCTTTTAAAAGACGGTGAAACGAAGATTTTTGATAAAGAGCGGGGCCTGTCGGATAATATCGTGATGTGCCTGCATGAAGATGAAGATGGTATCTTATGGGCCGGAACTTACGGCGGCGGGTTGAATCGTATCGATGATGGGCAAATAACGCAGATCGGCAAAAAGGATGGATTGCCCGACGATACCATTTACTGTATTCTCGAAGACCGCAACCGTTATCTATGGATGAGTTCGAATCGCGGCATATTCTGTGTCCGGCACCGGGAAATCGAGGATTTTATCAAGGGAGCAACCACCTCCGTCAGGGTGATCCTGTTCGGCAAAGAAGACGGCATGAAGAGCAGCGAATGCAATGGTGGTAACCAGCCCGCCGGCTGGCAGTCCCGGGATGGCCGAATATGGTTTCCCACGACAAAGGGGGTTTCGGTGATTGACCCGGACAACCTGATGGTGAATACCTTGCCGCCGCCGGTGCAAATTAAAAAAATTATTATCGATGGCGCCGTTTATACCCCCGGCAGTATGCTCGAAATACCGCCCGGTAAAGGTAATATCGAAATCCACTACCTGGCGCTCAGCTTCATTGTACCCGAACGGGTGTTGTTTAAGTATAAGTTTGAAGGCGTGGATGCGGAATGGGTAGATGCCGGAACTTCGCGCATCGCCTGTTACAACGCTGTACCGCCCGGTCGTTATCGTTTCCGGGTCATTGCCGGCAACAGCGACGGCATCTGGAACAACAAGGGTGCTGCCTGTTCCTTCCGTTTGCAGCACGCCTTTTACCAAACCCTGCTGTTCAAGACCGGGTTTCCGGTTGTTGTTCTTCTTTTTTTTTTCTTCTCTTACCACTCGCTAAGGAAATATGTATCCTATCGAAAACGACGAAACAAATACAAAAGCTCAACCCTGACTCCCGGGAAAGCGGAGGAATACCTGCGGAAGATTCTTCTATGCATCGAAAGGGAAAAAATCTACCGGGACGAACGTATATCATTAAATTCGTTTTCAAAAAAATTAAAAATAAGCCCCCGCATCTTGTCCCGGATCATCAATGAACATTTGCTAAAGAGTTTCTACGAGCTTATAAATTTTTACCGCATTCGGGAAGCCCGAGAAATGTTGACGAGCCTGCAAATGAAACAAAAATCAATCCTCGAGATCGGTTATGAAGTGGGTTTTAATTCCAAGAGCGCGTTTAACCGGGCCTTCAAAAAATTTACCGGGCTAACTCCCTCCCGGTTCAGGAAGGAATATGCGGCAAAAAGTACCGGTTCATGAAATGGCACCCCCGGTATTCCCGGTTATTACTTAATAAATCGCTGTCTTGAAAAAAAAGTAACCACTTCATGAAACAGGGCGAAAATTCCTCATTTCCATTTATACTAATAGTGGTGTAAAAACTAAACATGCAGCGAATGGAGGTGTTATGGTGTGTCCGGGCAGCTACCTGAAACAAAAGCAGGTTGTTTTAACCAAATTTCTTTATTTAGGGCAAAAAAATAATGAATGAGACCCTTAAAAATTTTTCTATTTACGGAGGAAAACATGAAATTAAGATTTAAACGAATTTTAAAAATGACATTATTGTTGTTTGTTTTTTCCCTGTTTAGCAGCGCGGTTTTTTGTCAACCGGTCGACCAAAAGTCGATAGACAGGATGTTTGTCTTTGCCGGGAACGAGCTGCCGAAAATATTGAATTATATTCCGGTGAACAAAGAAAGCGATTACGGTTTCTCTAACAGGGACGAATTTAAAAAAGCGGGATTGGGTATCCCTTACCAGGAATACGAAATGGGTACAGGATTTCCCACCGGTTATTGGCGCGTGCCGGTGACCGTGAACGGAGAATACCGGGCGCTGCTGCGACTGCTTCAAACTGACGGCCAGTGGCGATTCGCCGGTTTTGGCGGCGCCAAATTGGCCCGGGAATTGGCAGAATTTGAAAAAGTGGTGGGCAAAGGCAAACCCACTTCCGGCAGGATCGTCCGGGATTTCCGGATGTACTGCGACTTCGTGCAATTTAACCGGCAGCCGGGAAAAGAACTCGATGGGCTACTTTACCCCTTAGAATCGGCAGCCCGGGTATTACTGAATGCCGGGGTGGCCACTACGGTAGGTTATGAAGGCTACCCGGTAGAAAAAATCCGGGAACTGCGCGAAACCTTTAAAGAAGTTCCCGGGGAAAATAATCCCGCGGAAGTCAAATAAGGAGGAGAATCATGAAGACTATAAAAACCATCAGCCTATTCTTTTTGATATTTTTCGTGATATCGGCAGCCGGGTTTTCCCAGGTTCTCGATGTCCCGGAATGCGAACAGGAACAAACCATGTGGTGCTGGGCCGGAACCAGCCAGGCAGTCTTATACTACTACGGCAGCGACATCGAGCAGTGTGACATTGCCGAGTATACCCGGGTAAATGCCGATTGGCACGATTTCGGAGCTGTCTACTGCTGCTTAGATCCCACCCAAGGATGTAATTATGCCAATTATATTTACGGGGAGACCGGAAGCATCGAAATGATCCTTTACGATTTAGTCGATCCGGCGATTGAAACTTACGGCTTCTACGGAACGCTGAGCGAAACGGAAGTGGCCGACGAAATCGCGGGCAACCGTCCCTTTATTATTCGTGTCTGCTGCCCCGGTTCCGGTCATTTTATCGTAATCAGGGGATATGTGGACGGTGTGGTCTATTATATGGATCCCTGGTTTGGTGAAGGTTACGGATTCGGTGACTATGGTTCACGAGTCAATGGGCAAAGGTGGAAGCACACCCTGGTCAACACTACCAGCCCGAGCAACTGAAACACCTCAATTATAGTATCTCAGCCATTCGGTCTCACTGTCCTTAAGGAATGGAAGGAATAGTCCGGCATTCGCTGCAAGCTGAAGATACAAACAAGGGGGAATGCGTCCCACGGGCGCGTTCCCCCGGGTATTCATCGGCCCCGCTCACAATCCTCTTTTTCCCACAAAATTAGATTAAAATTCAACAATATCTTGAAATCTACGCCGCGATGTTTTATTATATAATGTCAAAAAAACAATCATAACAGAATGGAGTCAAAATGGATCACGCAGAAATCGCAGTAATCGGCGGAAGCGGCTTCTACCGGATGAAGGGAATCGAGGATTCCCGCTATATCGAAGTAGACACCCCTTTCGGCAAACCGTCGGAAAAAATTCTCCTGGGAACAATGAAGGGACGAGCCATTGCCTTTCTTTCCCGGCATGGCATCGGGCATCGCCTGCTTCCATCGGAAGTTAATTACAGGGCCAACCTTTTTGCCCTGAAAAAGTTAGGAGCCGGCACATTAATTTCGGTGTCGGCAGTGGGTTCGCTGCAAGAAGAACTGAAACCGATGGATTTAGTTATCTGGGACCAATTTTTTGATAATACCTTTAAAAGAGAAAAAACCTATTTCGGAAAGGGTTTTGCGGCACATGTGTCGATGGCGGATCCCACCTGCCCGGTCTTAAGCGAACAGGCTTACGAAGCGGCAAAAAAAACCGGCATCCGCGTTCACAAAGGCGGC
>JAGLQA010000413.1 GCA_023137075.1 Candidatus Aminicenantota bacterium | reverse complement strand
GGTCATTTTCATCGAATAGATGGTGGAGATTCCCGGTTCATTCATGGTGATACCGTAAATATAATCCGCCTCTTCCATGGTTTTAAAGTTGTGTGTGATAATCACGAATTGGGTGTTCTCTTTTAATTTATGTAAAAATTTCAAAAACCTCTGGATATTGGCCTCATCAAGCGAGGCGTCGACTTCATCAAACACGCAAAAGGGCGACGGCTTATATTCAAACAGGGCAAACAGGAAAGCCAGGGAAGTCAGGGTTTTTTCTCCACCCGATAGAAGTTTCAGGTTAAGCAGCCGCTTGCCCGGAGGCTGGGCTTTAATCTCAAGTCCACTTTCAAGAATATTTTCATTATCGATTATATTCAGTTCTGCTTCTCCCCCCTCGAACAGGATCTGGAAATTTTTAAAAAAGTTATTCCTAACTTGCTCGAAGGCTTCTAAAAAACTGGCTTCGGATTCTTCATCGATCCTTTTAATGGCATCGTTCATGTCCTGGATGGATTTTACGATGTCCTCTTTTTGACTGAGTAAAAAGTCGTAATCCCGGGTTAAAATCTCAAACTCCGATTCGGCGGAGAAATTTAAACGGTTGCTGTCTCGCATTTTTATTAACCGTTCTTCAAGGGTTCTACTTTGTTCTTCGAGTTGTGATAGATCCCTTTCGATTAGATCATCGAGTCCTTCGATGTTTATATTCACTAACTCGGTATTTAACTCTTTAAAGGAGATATCCTCCAATTGGAAGAGGTCTTTTTTAATGGACGAGAGTTCGATTTCCAATTGTTTTTTTTCCTCTTTGATCTCTTCCAATTGTTTTCGCCTGGACTGCATGTGGGTTGTCTTCCCTTTTATCTCATCGTTTAGTGAATTGAAATCCTTTTCCTGATTATTAACGGCATCCTGCAGCTCATTTTCCCCCCCCGTTAATTCTTTTATCCGGTCATTTGCCGTTTTTTTGTTTTTTTCGATCGTTACTATCTCATCCTGGATTTTTAGTAATTCCTGTTCATTTGTTTTTATAGTGTTCGACAATCTCGCATTATTTCCTGCCAGTACTTTCCGGTTTTTTCGCGAAGAATTCATCTTCTCTTGATACAGGTTGACGGTATGTTCCTTTTGTAAAAAATCTTTTTCGATGCGGTTGATATCTTCCTTCAGGGACTGGACCTCGCCCCGATAGGTTTCCCGCCGCAGGGTAAGGGCTTTGTGTTTCTTTTCCAGGTCACCCCGTTCGCCGTCTAAGACCTCAAATTTTTCCTGCAATTTCTCCTTCTCTATCGACAGCAGTTCGATTTCGGATTCGGATAATTTTACCCGCTTTAAATTGGTTTCCCGGTTTTTGTTCAGCGTGTCTAACCGTGTCTCTAAGTGAAGCGTTTCCTTTTCCAGGTTAGTAAGTTCTACCCTGTGTTCCCGGACTTTCTTCAGCAAACCGGGCTGCTTTTCTTCTACCGATTCCAAATCTTTTTTTACTTCAACGATTTTCTTATCCAGGGCGGCTTTTTTCCTGTCGATTTCCCTGATCTCCTCGATCACATCGAGAATTCCTTTCTCCCTTTTTTTGATTAAAACTCCGTTCGCGCCGATCGTTTCGGCATCCCGGGTTACCACATCGACACCATACTCGATGAAAATCCGCATCCCGTTTTTTAGATTATCGACCAGGATACCGTTCTTAAAAGAATTTTTTATGCCGGTGCCCGGACCTTTCAATGTAAATATATCTTTTAGAAAGGCGACAAAACCCTCCTCCTTTTCGATACCCCCGGGTAAACCGGCCGGCTTTCTTTTTATGATAAACTTGTTAAAATCGGTGCGGGAAATATCTTCGTGTTGTTTAACGATCAGTGCATCCATCTCGTCATAATAAAAACTTTCCAGGATTTTATGATAGGCTTTGTCGGCCTCGATTATATCCAGCAAAAATCCGTCTTGCTCGAGTCCCGAGATGTCTACTTTTTCGCCCACAATTTTTTTCTTTATTTCCAAATATTTTTCCCGCTGGTTTTCAAGGTTGTTGATTTCACTGTTTAATTCTTTAAAACTCGCGCTTAATTGCTCGACCCGGTTTTTGTTCCGGGTATGTTCCGCTTCGATATTTCCGAATTGGGCCTGCTTTTCGGTTAATTTTTTCTTCAATGACAAAAAACGGCTTTCCGTATCCTTTATCTCGGCAGAACTGACCTGGCCTTTTATCTCGTTAATAAAATTCTGTTTACTCGCCGTTTCATTCTCTATCTTCTGCATCCGTTTGTCGATCTCGTTAAGCCGGTTATTCCCAGCCGTCAACTCACTCTGGGCATTAAAAATATCACTCTTTAAACCGGCATTCCGGGAAGCGGTATTTTCCATTTTATCTTGTAGGGCAAGTAGTTTTGCTTCGAGTTCCCCATGGGCCGATTTCTCCTCCCCTAATTTTAATGCCATATCTTCGATGGCCTTTCCCACAGTGTCGACCTGGTTCTCAATATCAACGATCTCCTTCTTATTCGCCGCATTCGAATCTTTGATTTCCGCCGTCTTTTGTTCCATGAATTCTTTTCTTTGAGCCGACCTGCCGATCTCATTCTGTTGGGACATGATCTTATTGTTAAAATCAAAAATATCCTGTTGGTTCCGCTTCAATTCTCTATCGACTCGCCATCTCTTCTCTTCAAGGCTTAACAGGTCTTTCTCGATCAGGGCTATCTCTTTTACTTCAACTGCTTCGCGGCTCATTAATTTCTCGATCTCGGATTTAAACCGGTTAAAATCAGCCTGGTACACGTCATACTGCCGTTTTAAGAAGACTTTGAGAAAATTTACCTTATCGCTTTTAACCTTCCTGTATCTCCGGACAAAGTTTACCTGGTTTTTCAATTCCCTGAGTCTATTCTCTTTGTCCAGGATAAGTATTTCGACATTATCGAGGTTTTGTCGGGCGATAATCAACTTGTTCGCCGTCTCTTTTTTCCTGGCTAAATATTGAGAAATACCGGCCGCCTCTTCTATCAACATCCGCTTTTCCGCGGCTTTTAAGGATACCAATTTTTCGATACTTCCCTGCTCAAAAATAAAATAGTTCGTTCCGCCAAGCCGCAATTTAAACAATTCATTCTGGATATCTTTGTTACGGCAGTATTTCTCATTGAGAACATATTTACTTTCACCGGTCCTGAAAAACCGGCGGGCGATATAGGTCTCAATCCCTCCGTGTGAAAAAAAGGCCCCCACTTCCGTCATACCAAGGGGTTTTTTTGAAGAACTCCCGCTGAATATGAGGTCTTCGTTATTTTCCCCGCGAAGATTTTTAATCCGCTGTTCTCCGAGAACCCAGAGTATGGAATCTACTATATTACTCTTGCCGCAGCCGTTTGGTCCGACCACACAGGTTATACCGCGGTGGAATTTTAGTATTGTCTTTTCCGGGAATGATTTAAAGCCATGCAGTTCCAGCTTGTCTAAGTAAATTTCCATGTTAGATAGTACCACATTTCACAGGTTCTATCAATGTTCTTTAACCGCTGT
>JAGLQA010000412.1 GCA_023137075.1 Candidatus Aminicenantota bacterium | reverse complement strand
AATATACAGAAGATAGTATTGTAACCTTAGAATGGAGAGAACATATCAGGAAACGACCGGGGATGTATATCGGCAAATTGGGGGACGGGTCCGCTCATGATGACGGTATCTATATCCTGGTAAAAGAGGTCATCGACAACGCGGTCGATGAATTCATGATGGGCTTCGGCAAAAAAATCGACGTTAAGGTATCGGATAAGGCCGTCAAAGTTCGGGATTACGGCCGCGGTGTACCCCTGGGGAAAGTGGTGGACGTTGCTTCCAGGATGAATACGGGCGCCAAATATGATTCCAAGGTCTTCAAAAAATGCGTCGGTCTTAACGGTATCGGGATCAAGGCGGTTAATGCCCTGTCTGAATATTTCATCATAAAAGCCTTCCGGGAAAACAAAGTCAAGGCAGTGGAATTTGCCAGAGGGGATATTATAAAAGACCATAAAATAAAAACAACGGATAAGGGAAACGGCACCGAAGTCTCTTTTTCCCCGGATAAAGAACTTTTCCGGGATTATCATTTCCTTTCCGAACATTTAGAATCCCAGGCACAAAACTATGTCTACCTGAATTCGGGATTAACGATCAACCTTAACGGTAAACGCTTTTATTCTAAGAACGGCTTGTTAGACCTGCTCAGGGCTAATATGAGCGCCGAACCGCTGTACCCCATCATCCACTTGAAGGGCGAAGATATCGAGATCGTACTGACCCACGGGAACCAATATGGCGAGGAGTATTACGCCTTTGTCAACGGACAGTATACCATCCAGGGCGGCACCCACCTGCAGGCGTTTAGGGAGGCCTTAGTCAAAACCATCCGGGAATTTTATAAGAAGGATTTCGATTTCCCGGATATCCGGGCATCGATAATCGCCGCTATCAGCATCAAAGTAGAAGAACCGATTTTCGAGTCCCAGACCAAAACCCGCTTAGGTTCTAAGGAGATGGGACCGGATGGACCGACCCTTCGTAATTTTATCCTGGATTTTGTCAAGAAAAACTTAGATGACTATTTGCATAAAAAACCCGAAACCGCCGAACTGCTGCTGCAAAAAATCCAGACTTCGGAACGGGAACGCAAAGCCATGGCCGGTATTAAAAAACTGGCCAGGGAGCGGGCCAAGAAGGTGAGTCTTCATAATAAAAAACTCCGGGACTGCCGGATTCATTACAATTCTAACGACGAGCAGCGCCGGGAGAGCACCCTATTTATTACCGAGGGAGACTCGGCCAGCGGTTCCATTACCAAATCCAGGAATGTCCAAACCCAGGCGGTTTTCAGCTTAAAAGGCAAACCCTTAAATACCTACACCCTGAACAAAAAAATCGTCTACCAGAATGAAGAGTTCAATCTACTCCAGGCCGCCCTGAATATCGAAGAAAACTTAGATGATTTGCGGTATAATAACATTGTCATTGCCACCGACGCCGATGTGGATGGTATGCACATCCGCCTGTTATTAATTACCTTCTTTCTTAAATTCTTTCCTGATATCATCAAACGCCGGCACCTCTATATCCTGCAAACACCCCTCTTCCGGGTCAGGAACCGGAAGGAAACCCACTATTGTTACTCCGAAGAAGAAAAACAGGAGGCGATTCGGGCAATCGGGAAAAACCCGGAAATCACCCGGTTTAAGGGTTTAGGTGAAATATCTCCGGACGAATTTAAATATTTCATCGGTAAAGATATGCGCTTAGAACCGGTTATTATGAAGCGCGAAGATTCGGTCCCCGAATTACTGAAATTTTACATGGGCAAAAATACGCCGGAACGCCAGGAATTTATCATTGAGAACTTACGGGTCGAAGAAGACGATTCTAGAGAAAACATATGAGCGAAAATAGGAACGCAAAAAATAACAACGATAGGGATGAAATACCGGGTGAAATAAACGGCGAAACCGCAGACGACGAAAACAACCATTTCGGCGACCAACAACTGCAGCATGTCAAATACCTCTCGGGTATGTACAAACATTGGTTTTTGGATTATGCTTCTTATGTCATATTAGAGCGGGCGGTACCCTATATAGAAGACGGTCTGAAACCGGTGCAGCGCCGCATTTTACATGCCATGAAACGGTTGGATGACGGCAGGTACAATAAGGTTGCCAATATTATCGGTTTTACCATGCAGTATCACCCCCACGGCGACGCCTCCATTGGGGATGCCCTTGTCTCCTTAGGTCAAAAAGAACTGTTAATCGATGCCCAGGGAAATTGGGGAAATATCTACACCGGGGATGATGCGGCTGCGCCCCGCTATATCGAAGCGCGGCTCTCCAAATTCGCCCTCGAAGTAGTCTTCAATCCCAAGACCACCCGCTGGAAACTCTCCTACGACGGCAGGAATAAAGAACCGGTCACTTTGCCGGTAAAGTTTCCCTTAGTGCTGGCCCAGGGGGTGGAAGGAATTGCCGTGGGCTTAGCTTCCAGGATTTTACCTCATAACTTCATCGAGTTGATAGACGCGGCAATCGCCCACCTGCGCGGCAAAGAATTCGAGATACTTCCAGATTTTCCCACCGGCGGTCTGGCCGATTTTTCAAAGTACAACGACGGTCTGCATGGTGGAAAAGTAAGGGTGCGGGCCCGGGTAGAAAAAGCCGACACCAAAACCCTGGTCATTAAAGAAATCCCCTTCGGAAAGACCACCACCAGCCTGATCGAATCCATCCTGAGCGCCAATGATAAAGGGAAAATAAAAATTAAAAAGATCGATGACAATACGGCGGAAAACGTGGAGATCCTGGTCCACCTAAGCCCGGGCACCTCCCCTGATAAAATGATCGACGCCCTGTATGCATTTACCGACTGCGAGGTTCCCATTTCTCCCAATATCTGCGTAATCATAGATAATAAACCTGTTTTCATGGGCGTTAGCGATATCCTAAAAAGGTCTGTCGAACACACCCGGGACCTTTTAAAGCTGGAATTGGAGATCCGGTTGGGGGAATTGGAAGACTTGTGGCATTTGTCATCCTTAGAAAAAATATTTATCGAGAACCGAATTTACAATGATATAGAAGATTGCGAAACCTGGGAATCCATCATCGAGACCATCGACAAAGGGCTGGAACCGTTTAAGAAGCTTCTGAAAAGGGAGGTCACCTATGACGACATCGTTCGCCTGACCGAGATCAAAATCAAACGTATCTCTAAGTACGATTCCTTTAAAGCCGATGAATACATCAAATCCCTTGAAGCGGAGACGGAAGAGGTAAAATTCAACCTGACCAACCTGGTCCTCTATACCATCTCTTACTACGAACGCATCAAGGAAAAATACGGCAAGGGTAAGGAACGCAAAACCGAGATAAGGTATTTCCACGTGGTAGAAGCCACTAAAGTCGTCGCAGCCAACCAGAAACTTTATATGAACGCCAAAGAAGGTTTCATCGGTACGTCTTTGAAGAAAGATGAGTTTGTCGGCGAATGTTCCGATATCGATGATGTGATTGTTTTCTTAAAAGACGGCAAATACGTGGTTACAAAAGTGACTGAAAAATCCTTTGTGGGAAAAAATATCTTATATGCGGCCATCTTCAAGAAAAACGACGACCGCACCGTTTACAATGTCATCTACCAGGACGGCAAGGATGGTAACACCCTGGTAAAACGGTTTCCCGTTCCGGCTGTCACGCGAGACAGGGAGTACGATGTTACCAAAGGCACCGTCGGATCAAGAATCATCTATTTCACCGCCAACCCGAACGGAGAAGCCGAAACCGTAAAGGTTTATCTCAAACCCAAGAAACGGGTGCGAAACCTGAAATTCGAATTTGATTTCGGTGAATTGGCCATTAAAGGACGAAATTCATTGGGCAATATCCTGACCCGTCATGCCGCTGAACGGGTGGTATTGAAGGAGAAAGGGATTTCCACCTTAGGCGGAATCGACATCTGGTTTGATCCCGCTGTAGTCCATATAAATTCCGACGAGCGGGGTAAATACTTAGGTAATTTTTCCGGGGATGACCGCATATTAGCCATCACAAAGTCGGGCCACTACAACCTGCACACCTTTGATCTCACCACCCATTTCGATCACGATACCATCATCGTTGAGAAGTATAACCCGGATAAAATCTTTTCCGCCGTGTTTTACGACGGTGAGCATCGGTATTACTATCTCAAGCGATTTGAAATCGAAGAAACGGTTAAAAAGACCTCCTTTATCAATGGGCATCCCGATTCGAAATTAATTGCCATATCGGAAAAAAAATCCCCCCGTTTCGAGATCGCTTTCGCCGGACGACATGCCAAACGGCCTAAGGAAATCATCGAGGCAAACGAATTTATCGCAATAAAA
>JAGLQA010000411.1 GCA_023137075.1 Candidatus Aminicenantota bacterium | reverse complement strand
GTCATCCGGGGAGGCGGCGTTTTTTTCGCTTTTTAGTTTCTCCCGCTTTTTCTTCTTGCTTTTCTAATTTTTCGGATTTTCCCGCATTCTTTTTATCTTTGAGGAAAAGGGTGGGAATTCTTTTATACAATTCAAAGTAGTATCCCGTTACGATTTTGTTAATATCAACTACATTAAAATCTCCCTCAACTTTTAAATTCTTTTTATTTTCCGCATTTATCTCAATAGTGCATTTGTATTTTTCGGCTTTTTCCGGCACCCATACAAAGAATAGGTCTTTATCTTTACCGATCTCCTTTGAAAAAACACTTTTTTGCGATTTATCGAAAATATTGACCCGGGCCTGGGGATCGATCAGGTTAATCGGTTTTATCGTAAAGGTAATCGATTTTCCCATGGGCTTGACATGTTCCGGTTTGATTTCCAATTCCACATCGTAGCGATTCCCTATCTTTGAAATGTTTGTTACCTCTTTTTCTTCATCTTTTGATAGCAAATAGAGATAATCATTTAAATATACCGGATTACTCTCCAATTGATAATTGAACTCGTATGAAACAAAATCATCTTTTTTATAGTTGAAAAACCTGATCTTATTGTTCATCCACCGGTAAGCCCGGTTCATCAAAAATACCGCCACATTCTCTTTCATTACCACTGCCGGCAGCGCTCTGGGAGAGTCAAAACCGGCCCACCGGCGCAGGCTGCCCTTCTTGTTGAAAAAATATATGTTATTGTCTTCGGGTGTTATAATAATACGCCTGTCGGTTTTCTGTGGTTTTAACTTTAATATCACCGGGAGGTTGAATGACCATTTCACTTTCTTAGATCTAAGTGAAAACTTAACAAGTTTCCGGTTCTCGGAGCCATAATAAATGCAGCCGTTGTCTAAGAGAAAACCGGAGGCCGCACCGTCTTTCATTTCACATGCCTGGACGGTGTTTTTGCTTTTATCGTAAGTATAAAGTTTCCGGTTTGACAGAATCAATATTGAGTTGCCGGAAAACTCACTGTTGAATAAAAGAGTGTCTTTTTCTATTTCCACTTCCTTTTTATTTGTATTGCTGTGGTAATCGAAAATAAACAGCTTGTTTTTATTCCGGTAAACCAGGAGATTTTTGTCTATGCCGATTATTCGATCGAGGGTTAAATTGTCAATTTTTTTCCCGGGCTGCTGCGTTTCGTCTAAATCAAAGATGGTGTAGTTCGACGTATCACGCTGCTTAAGCACTACCATGTTGTTCTGAGTAAAAATTTCCGGGTCAATATCGATGTCAAAGTCGGTTAGAGACTCGATCACTTTTTTCGCCGGGTCAAACCTGAAAATTTCACCTTTCAGGGTAATAAATACCAGTTTATCTTCGTGTTTTATAATTTTCCCCAGGGTCTCCCTGTCTTTGAGTTCATATATGATTTCTTCGGTGATAACGGGAGTTATTTCCGGGACTATTTTAACCTTTTGCCCACAGGACCAGAAAAGGCCTGAGAAGAAAATTAGAACAAATATTATAAAAGTATTTCTTTTCATATTTGGATTTATTATATCACGAAAGCAAACAAAATGACAGGTCGCGTCTACCTACTCCAATCCAGGCTGCTGCATTATTTGCTAACCCCCCATTTTTTAA
>JAGLQA010000410.1 GCA_023137075.1 Candidatus Aminicenantota bacterium | reverse complement strand
CGATTGATTTTCCCTTACCCAGGCTGTCATGGAATAAATAGGCGGTATTGGTAATCGTACCCTGGGCAGCTTTTTCCGAAACTTTTACTTTTATCTTAAATGAAAGGGCCCGGCCTTTTTTAAGATTCGGGAATTTCCATATATATTCCTGCCCGGAACGGCGCGGGGTGACCGACGCGTTATCTTCTATATATTCTAATAATGGAGAGAGGGGATCGCTAATCGTTATATTACTGTAATTGTAAGAAGTGCTGTTTTCCGCCCGGATATTAATGAAAATCTCATCGCCGGGGATTGCTTCTTTTACGGAAAAGGATTTGGTAATAAGACCTTCGAAACCTTTTACTGTGATCACGGTTGATGCGGTTTTAGTATTACCGCAGGTATCTGTAACCGTAAGTAAAACAGGAAAATTTCCGGGAGTTGGATAGGTGTGCTCCGGGTTCTGCTGATCGGACTTAGTTCCGTCGCCAAAATCCCATTTATAATCATAATCTGAAGCTGAAAATTTCCCCGTAGAGGAAATAATTGCGGCGAAGTGTACGATTAAAGGCGCCGCTCCCCTATCGGGATCGGCCTCGATCCGGACTGAAAAATCGGGACATACTACATCCACTGTCACGTTAGTAGAATGTTCTTTACTACCGCCGGAAGCGGAGATGGTCAAGGTATAGCTGCCGGAGGATGCCGCCTGAGTAGAAGTGATGTTCAGCGTGCTTTCCCCGTTGGGGGCCGGAGTCACCGGGTTGACGGTGAAGGTGCCTTCAACTTCTGCGGGTAAACCTGAAATATTGAGAGTTACGGCCGAGTTAAAGCCATTAATACCTATTATATTCACCACAAACGAGGTGCGTTCACCCGGGTAAATAGCCCGGTTCCGTGGATCTGCCGATATTTCAAAATCCTCTTCATGGCAATTTTCAATAATTAATAGGACATCTATCGAGTGAGAGATATCGCCTCCCTCTTCGCGACCGGTAACGGTCAACGTATAGGTACCGCAAGGGGTTGTGTTACCGGTTTCGATTTCTAATTTTGTTCGACCATTTCCTGTTTGAGTGATAGGGTTAACGGTGAAATTCCCGGCAGCAGCGTCAGGAAGTCCCGATACCTCTAAGTTCACCGGCTTATCATAGCTGCCGATAAATTGAACGGTTACCTGGTAATGGGTACTGTCCCCGGCAGCTATAGTCCGAATAGTGGGTGTTACGTTTAAGCGAAAATCGCATTCCCCGGTCATCGCGTTACCATAAGAATAAAAAAATCCCAAAAGAATAAAAAGCGTACCGACAGCTAATATATGTTTAAATAAAGTCTCTCTCGTTTTCATCTAAGCACTCCTAATCTTATTATTAAAAATAAAGTAAAATCGATCACTCCGTGGTTTCATTTGCTAATTTAAAAAAGGGCTACCAATTTAAAGTATCCAACCGTTGAACGGTAGTCGGTATCGGGATTGGCTGTATCCAGGAAATCGATAAGTTCCACACCGAGGCCAAAGCGCAAATGCCGGAATAGTAGGTAACCTAACTCGGCAGCCGCGGTATATTTCCGGTTATCTATGGGGCCCCACACCTTCAATAATTTGTAATTGGCCAGGAATTCCATTTTTTTGGAAAATGTCAGCTTAAGTCCGTGCACCGATGCTAAGGAATCGCTTTTAGTTGTATCTAAGGGTGGATAAAGTTCTAAATTGGTATCGTAGCGCCACTGGGAATATAGATTCAGAAAATAGGTGGGCCGCCACAAGAACCGGAAACTCAATTGCTCTTCGGAACGCTCTGTAAGTGAAAGTGGAGAGTTTTCCTCACCGGCCTGGTGATAATACCTCAGGCTTATGCTCATCCTTTTCAGGGGGGCTCCGAAAAAGAAAAAAGACCAGAGCTTGCGCCGGCCTTCACTGCCGTCCGACCTGTTTACCTGGGTCTCATAACGGGCCATAGCCCGTACTTTTTTACTTTCCACACCGGCTCCTAAGGAGATAATATTATTGTCCGTTTCCCCGTTTTCACCGCTGCTTTCCTCTTTCCTGTACCGGGAATCCACGAAAAATCCTTTGTATAGGCGCCGACGTATGCCGAGTTCGTAGATATCCGCGTCTAACAGACTCCGGTCCTG
>JAGLQA010000041.1 GCA_023137075.1 Candidatus Aminicenantota bacterium | reverse complement strand
CTCAGGCTTATTGCCAATAGAAAAGAGCTAATTAACAAAGAATAAAGAACAGTAAAAAAATAGTTGTCAAAAGAGGATCTTATTTTTCTGCCAGCAGTTCTTCGACGGCTTTTTTCAATTGCTCCCCTCTCAGTCCAAAATAACGCAAAATCCCTTTCTTGTCTATTAACCAGTAGGAGGGGATGGAATGCACATTATAGAGCCGCGCAGTATCATCATTCCAGAATTTTCCCGAATAAGAGATTTTCCAGGGCAGCTTTTCCGTTTCCAGGTACTCTTTTAATTGCTTTTCCTGTTTGTCAAGACTGATCCCGATGATTTCAAATCCTTTGCCCTTAAAAGCCTGGTAGTATTGTTTCAGGTTGGGAATTTCCTTGCGGCAGGGACCACACCAGGTGGCCCAGAAATCGATCAGAACTACTTTCCCTTTTTGTTTGGAGAGTTGGAAATCTTTACCCTGGTAGAGTTTAACGGTAAAATCTTTTGCTGTTTTTTCCAACCCGATAATATTTTTCATTTTTTGCCGGATTTTTTCAAAGCGCGGGTCGCTCCTAAGGGAGTCGAGGGTGGGGCTGTCAAGTGACCTTAGCGTATTAAATCCTCTATCTATCGCTTTATCGAGCCATTCAAGAGCTTTATCTTTATTGTTTAGTTTTATATAGATTTCGACGACGTCCATACAGTCGAAAGGAGATTTTTCCTTGATTATTTCATCTTTTCTGAGAGCGGTTTTAAGGGCTTCCTTATATTTCTCCTGCTTCATTTGCAGAAAGAGTTTTTGCATCAGGAATTCTGGGCTTTCCCCAAAGGTTTTAATCCCCTTATTTATGACCGCAGCCGCTTTTTCGAGTTTTTCCAGCCTGACGAACATAATCACTTTTAAACGCATCAAGTTCCGGGTAAATCCGAATTCTTTGATCGCTTCATCGACGGTATCCAGGGCCCTGGCATGCTCCTTATCCTTAAAATATTGAGTCGCTTTTTCTATCGCTTCCTTTTCATCGGCCAACAAGGGGAAAACCACAAAGCCGATCAGTAATAAGACAACCGATAATTTTCTCATTATGTTACTCCGTTTTTTTATTTTTCTCATTTGTTTTCAGGTTTTTTTGCAATATTAGCTGCCGTGCTGCCTTTATTGTTACTTTTCCGGTTAAGTTTAAACTTACACTATTTATCACCTTTTGTCAATGTTGAAAATAATTCCGATTTGCTTTAAAATAGGATTCTTAAAATAGAAACAGGAGGCACCATGAAAAAAAGGTTGAAAATCCTATTTATCTTAATGATTTTTTTTATCGGAACCCTTACGCTTGCCGGAGAGGAAAAGAGAGTGGTTACGGTGGATGATATGCATAGTTTTAAAAAATTTGGCCCCCCGGTTATTTCCCCGGATGGTCTCAAAATTGCATATACGGTCGGTTTTTATTGCCCGGTAAAAAAGAAAAAAATAGGCGATATTCACATCATGGATATAAACGGTAATAACAAAAGGAAATTGACTTCCCATCTGGAAGTGGAAAGCATACCCACCTGGAACCCGGATAGTGATAAGCTGGCTTTTAGCGCAAAAGGGAAAAAAGATAAGAAGGAACAGGTATATATTATTAACCTTCGAAAAGGTAAAGTGAAACGATTGACCAGGCTAAAAAGCGGGGCCCGGGATCCGCTGTGGAGTCCCGATGGGAAATGGATCGCCTTCTATTCTTCTGTTGGACAGCTCTACACCGAAGAATTTAGAAAAGAACTTGGAAAGGTCCGTTTTATTACCCACCTGCGTTATTATCATCTCAGGGACTGGGATGACGGCAAGCGCAAACGCATCTACGTGGTACCGGCAGACGGTTCGAAGCAGCCCATCCGGTTGACCGACGGTGAATGTGCCGACGAAGGTGATAGCGAAATGACCTGGTCGCCGGACAGCAGTGAGATTGCCTTTGTCTCGAATCGCAGCAAGGAATGGTGGAACAACATTAATACCGATATTTATACGGTACCGGTACCCGAAGGTAAAATAAAACAGGTAACCCGGAATAACGGTCCGGACCACAGTCCGGCTTACAGCCCGGATGGAAAACATCTCGCCTTCCGTTCTATCTTTACCTACAATTACGAGAGTGAACATTACAAAGTGGTTGTGGCCGGAAGAAGCCGCGAAGGTAGGGGCATATCGCTGACGGCAAAACTTGACCGAAATGTCAGGAGTTTTCGCTGGAGCCCGGACAGCCGGGACATCTATTTTCTTTTTGGCACCGAGGGGATTCATCACGTGAAAGCAGTACCCACTGCGGGCGGCGAATTCCGGGATGTGATGACCGGCAGGCATGTAATTTCCGGTTGGGCGATTACCCCCGATGGGCGGACATTTATTGTGAACAAGAAGGATGATGCCAACGAAGAGGACCTTTTTGCTTACAACAGCGGCTGGAAAAAATTAACGACGATTAATGAAACCATCATGAAACAATTTCACATCCAACCTGTGGAAGAGATATGGGCAGCCAGTGTCGATGGCGTGAAGGTACATGGCTGGATTATTAAGCCCGTGGGTTTTGAAGTGGGGAAGAAGTATCCCATGATCCTGTCCATACACGGAGGTCCTCATGGTATGTCCACCATCGCTTACCGTTTTTACTTTCAGCTATTTGCCGCCAATGGTTTTGTGGTAGTATATTCCAATCCCAGGGCATCCTTAGGGTATGGAGAAAAATTCAGCCGCCGGATCTGGGAAGATTGGGGCGGTTTGTGTTATAAGGATTTGCTGGGCGTCGTGGATGAAGTGCTCAAAAAGGGATACGTGGATGAGAAAAAGTTAGGTGTAATGGGCGGAAGTTTCGGCGGTTATATGACCAATTGGATCGTCGGTCACACCGATCGTTTTTCGGCAGCCGTAACCGTTGCCGGTATATCCAACCTCACCAGTTTTTACGGTACTACGGATGAGCAATTTTTTCCGGAAGCGGAGTTTAAAGGCATGCCCTGGGAGAAAAAGGAGTTATATATTCAGCAATCTCCGATCTGGTATGCGGCCAATTTTAAGACCCCAACCATGGTGATACACGGTCAGTATGATTTCCGGGTGCGTACCGAGCAGGCGGAGCAGATGTTTACCGCCCTGCAAAAGCAGAAAGTACCCAGTGTCTATGCCTGGTTTCCCGATGAAGGGCACGGTGTGCGCAAACCGGTTCAGCGCAAGCTCTATTTTAAATTACTTATGGATTGGTTCAACCACTACCTGCGCGGCCGGCCATCAAGGTACTTAGAAATGGCAGCAAAAAAATAATCCCTGAGGTTTGTTTAATCAAAAGTTTGGCCCCCGGCAGGGTTGCCGAAGGCAAGAATTTAGGGGGAATTCATATAAATGCGAAATTATTCACCTGTTCCTCATCAATTACAAATCTTTCTGTTAATCCCCGTAATGGGTCTTCAGGCGTAGGATATAAACTTCGACCGTATCATTATTAATAGAATAAACAATCCTGTCTTTATAGTTTAACCTTATTGAATAGAAGCCTTTTAAATCTCCCAGCAATGCCTTTCCTATATAGGGATTTTCAGAAAGCGATCGACACAGGTTTTTGGCCTTTTCTCTCAATTTTGGGATTAATTTATTGATATCCTTCTTCGCTTGTTTGGAAAAAAGGATTTTATAATTTTTCACCAAAAACGTCCTCAAATGTAAAGGATTCGCCTCTTTCGATTTCTGCTTTCGCGGTTTTTAAGGAGGAAATAAATTCTTTGTCTTCGGCCAATTCAACGGTTTCAACTACGGAATCTAATAAATTTTTGTCCATAAGCACAAAGTTTTTATCCTCTTTTACAATAATTACCCCCTCATGCTGAACTTGAATCATATTAAACACTTCATCGAAATGGCTTCTTGCAAAGTCATAAGTTACGGCCTTCATAATTACCTCCGATATTATTATAATAATACTAAATTAGAGTGGTGTCAACTTACATTTACTGGAAATGTTCATGCATTTTGTTCGGATACAGGTATACCCTGGTCAAATACACTTGAATTTGGAGATAAATCACCTGTCCACCCAAATTTTCCCTTTCGTTGACAAATCGGTTCAGAAGTGCTAAATTAATATCGAATGAAATAAATATTATACTTAGCTGGAGGTGCAGTATGTTATTCCACGTCCTATTAGAAGAAGCGGAAGATGGTTGGCTCGTTGTGGAATGCCCGTCACTTCCGGGGTGTGTTTCCCAGGGCAGGGATGAGAAAGAAGCCCTTGATAATATAAAAGAAGCAATTACCGCCTGGTTATGGGCTGAAGACCGAAAATCACTTGAAAAAATTCCGGCATATTCAAAGCAAGAAGCTATCGTCGTATCCGTATAAAAAAGAAAAATGGCTAGACTTGCAAATATTTCCGGTAAACAAGCAGTTAAAACATTTAAAAAGTACGGATGGGATGTTGTCGGACAGGTAGGGAGCCATGTGGTGATGACAAAACCCGGTATGAAAGCCAACCTGTCGGTACCTCAGCATAAAGAAGTATCCATCGGATTGCTCAGGAAACTTATCAAATTTGCAGAACTTGAAGTTGATGAATTTCTAAAAAAATGTAAATAGAGAGATTTCTCTCCTGCCCCCAAATTTTCTTCCCTTTAATCGGTTTTGCGATCTTAGGTAAACTTGAGGTATTGGGAAAAATTTTCGAAGAGATACAAGTACCGCAAGCCGTTTATGATGAAGTAACTGTTTTAAATAAACTTCATTCTGAGACAATAAAATCCTTTCTTAAAGGAAAAATGGAAAAAGTCGGCAATCATATTGCCGTGCAAGTATTAAGAATGGAATTAGATTTAGGAGAAGCGGAATCTATCGTATTGGCATTAGAGAAAAAGGGAGATATTTTGATAGATGATTTCAAGGGCAGAAGAGCTGCTAAAGCTAATGGTTTGAAACCTATCAGGACGGTTGGTGTACTTCTTCGGGCAAAAAAAACAGGATTTATCTCCGAGATAAAACCCCTTTTAGATAATTTGATAAACAACAAAATAAGAATAGCTGAGGAACTTTACAATAGAGCTTTGTACCTGGCTGGGGAGGATTGAAAACCGGCAAATTATATGCGGGGTGGGTTTGGCTGCGGTCGAGAGCCGCGTAGGTTAGATGTTTATTGAGGCAATTCAGGTTTGGCGATAGCTTTTTTTAAGAAATCGCGGAAGATAAGGAGTAGGGGGGAGGTGGCTGTGATAAGATTTCCGGTCCGGGGATGACGAAATTCGATGGAATAGGCGTGCAGGGCCAGGCGCTCGAAGTTTTCCTTGCGCCCGTATAATTTATCTCCTAATATGGGGCAGCCGTGAAACGTGAGATGGACACGGAGTTGATGGGTCCTGCCGGTGTGTGGAAATAACCGGACAAAAGAGAAACCGGAGAATTCCCGGATGACAAAATAATCCGTGACCGCATCCCTGGCCCTTTCGCTGTCCCGGTCGTGAAGGGCGATAAATTTTCGTCTTTCCCTGCGGCTCCTTTGTATCGGCGCATCTATGGTGCCGCTGCGCTGCCTCATCCTGCCGGATACGAGCGCTAAGTAGGTTTTTTTGACTTCTCTTCTTTTGAATTGTTTCTGCAGCTTCTTCATGGTGGTGCCGTCTTTTGCCAGTATGAGTACCCCCGAGGTGCCCTTATCAAGACGGTGCACGATTCCCGGCCGGTCGCTGCCTTCTATCTGGTTTATTTGAGGATAATAATAAGAAAATATGTCTAAAAGGGTTTCTTCTTTTTCCCCCGCCCCGGGATGAACGGAAATACCGGCCGGTTTGTCGATGATTAACAGGTGCTCATCTTCGAAAAGTTTTTTAAATTCCCCGGAAGGGTGGTATTCTTTTTTTTCCGGTTCTATGAATTCCACTTCCACCCGGTCACCCGGCACAATTTCTTTGTTTTTCCGGCTGATTATTGTGCCGTTGAGTTTAACCCGGTTTTCTTTTATGATTTTTTCTATCTTTGAACGGGAAATATCGGGTAAGGATTCATTTAAAAAATGATCCACGCGGGCATAGGTTCTTATGGCTTTGAATATTTTTATCGTATTCATGATCCCTCTGAATGTGCAAACTTCGTAACTGCTTCTATCAGGCGTGTTACTACTTGCTGCTTTCTTCCACCGCCTTTTTTTTGAATACTCGGTACAGGATGATGGCGACGAAGAAACCGATAATACTGATCAATTGGGGCACCGATAGACTGGTAAAGGGCAGATCCATACCGCCAAAAATATATCCCCTGTCCGGGTCTCCCCTGAAGTATTCGACGCAGAACCGGATGAGCGAATAGTTAAATATATAGACGGCAAATACCTGTCCGGTAAATTTTCTCTTTTTGTATAGAATGAATAGTACGATAAAGTTGAGCAGGTTTAAGAAGGCTTCGATAAGCTGGGTCGGGTAGACAGGTATGTGCAGCGGAACCCCGGTGGTGGCCCGAGTGTCTGAAAATTGCACGGCAAGGGCGCAGCCTTCGGCCCCTCGCCCCCAGCAGCAGCCGGCGGCGAAACACCCCACCCTGCCGAAAAAGTGGGCCAGGGCGATAGCCGGGGCCATGATATCGCTTATTTGCCTGAAAACCAATTTGTGTTTCCGGATATACCAGACGGCAAAGAGACCACCGCATATCAAACCGCCGTAAAAGACCCCGGCTGATGTGAGCAGGTTCTTGATCTCGGCGGGATTTTTCAGGTAGAAATCAATCTCTGTCACAAAAAGAAAAAATTTCGCGCCGATCAGGCCCACTAGAAAGGTGTAAAAGAAAAAATTGGTCAGGATTTCTCTGTTTATATTTTCCTTTTTTCCCAGTATTTGCGACATGATAATAGCAGACAGTACTCCCACTGCCAATAAAAAACCATAGGTATGAATGGTGATAGGGCCGATTTTGATTAAAATTGGATGCATTTTTCCCTCCAGATCGAAATTATGAGAAGGATTACGCCGATGGTTATAAAACTGTCGGCTATATTGTACGTGGGCCAGTGGTGATTTTTGATGTACATGTCGATAAAATCGATGACATAACCGCGAATTACCCGGTCGATATTATTTCCTATGGCGCCGCCGATAATAAACGACAGCGAAGTGAGTTCAAAGGTACATTTTGCTTCGAGTTTTAAGAAATAGTAGAATATTATGACCAGGGCCACGATGGATAGACCGGTAATAACCAAAGAGACCCATTGGCCGGGATGATCGGAAAGTATGCCCCAGACGGCGCCGGAATTGCGCACATGAGTGATTTGAAAAAATCCTTTGATAACCTCAATCCGGTCATAGAGCGCTAAGTTCGATTTGATAATGAATTTTGCTGCCTGGTCCACTATGATAATGACCGTAAATATCAGCAGGTA
Organism: Candidatus Aminicenantota bacterium; assembly: GCA_023137075.1. Classification (GTDB taxonomy): domain Bacteria; phylum Acidobacteriota; class Aminicenantia; order UBA2199; family UBA2199; genus JAGLQA01. The sequence continues at coordinate 3,281 of JAGLQA010000041.1, read as the reverse complement.
TTTTTTTTTGTTTATCAGGCTATTTTTCAGGTTCAAGATTCATCTCCTCGATTACCTGTGAACAACGGGGGCAGATTTCGGGAAATGGATTCCCGGATGTGTCTTCTTCGTACCAATTCCAGCACCTGGGACATTTGCTGCCCGTTGATTTTTTCACGGTTATTTTTTCTTCTGCGGCTTTTTCCGCAGTTACCTTTGACACCACGCTTATCTCTTTAAACAGTCCGAGGTTTGCCGAAACCAGGCCATAATAGGTGTCGTCCAATTGCAGGATGATTTCAGCTTCCAGAGAATCCCCGATTATTTTCTTGTTCCTGGCCTCTTCGATCTCCTTTAGAATCCTGTCCCGTAAGGTCAATATGCGTTCCCATTTTTCTTTATCGACTAGGCCCGGGTCTAAATATTTTTCTTCCACTTCGGGAAAGAGTTGCAGGTGAACCGACTCCTCTTTGCCGGGGAAAGCGGGGAGGTATTTCCAGGCTTCTTCCGCGGTAAAGGTGAGAATCGGGGCCATGATGAGCAGGGTATCTTTTAGCAATTTGTAGATTACGGACCGGGCGGCTCGCCGGACCTGCGAATTGCCGGTTTCACAATACAAAATATCTTTCAGGACGTTCATATAGAAGGAACTTAATTCAATGGTAAAGAAATTTGAGATCGTGTGGCAGATGGTGTGATACTCGAAGTCTTTATAGGATTGCAGGATCTTTTGTTTGACTTCTTCAAGTCTATGGAGAATAAAGAGGTCGATATCCCTGAGATTTTTATCCTCTTCCCGGTCTTTTACCGGGTTGAAACCAGCCAAAACACCGAACATAAACCGCCAGGTATTCCTGATTTTTCGATAGTTCTCACTGGTTCGGGAAAGTACTTCGCCGCTGATGCGGATATCTTCGCGGTAGTTTACCATTGCCACCCAGAGCCGCAGTATTTCCGCGCCCATGTCTTTGATGATGTCCTGGGGGTGAATCACGTTGCCTATGGATTTCGACATGGCCCGGCCCTGGCTGTCTAACACCCAGCCGTTGGTGATAACGGTGTTGTAGGGGGCCCGGTTTTTATTGGTAACGGCCACTAAGAGTGAGGAGTGAAACCAGCCGCGATGCTGGTCGCCGCCTTCTAAGTAGATTTCCGAAGGGAACCGGTTGTCGGGACGGACGTCGAGTACTCCGAAGGAAGAACCCGATTCGAACCAGACATCGATAATATCCAGACCTCTTTCAAAATTTTTGCTGCCGCATTTCGCGCATTTGCTGCCGGCAGGCAGGAATTCCGAAATATCCCGGGAGTACCAGGAGTTGGAACCGTGGATTTCAAATAGTTCTTCGGCCCTTTCCACAGCTTCTACGCTCAGGAAAGGTTCATGACATTCTTTACAGAAAAAGGCCGGGATGGGGACACCCCAGTCGCGCTGCCGGGAGATACACCAGTCGGGTCTGTTTTCCACCATGTTGTAGATTCTTTCCTGGCCCCAGGCCGGCAGCCACTTGACGCGCTTGATTTCGTCTAAGGCTTTTTGTCTCAGGCCTGCCGTGTCCATGGCGATAAACCACTGTTCGGTGGCCCTGAAAATAACCGGTTTTTTGCAGCGCCAACAGTGGGGGTAGGAGTGCTCGAAATCTTCACAGCGGATCAGCCTGCCGGCGTTTCGCAGATCCTCGACGATTTCGGCATTGGCGGTGAATATATTTTTACCTTCATATTTACCGGTGGTATTGTCGAAGCTGCCGTCCGGCCCCACCGGGGAATAGATATCTAAGTTGTATTGCAGGCCGGCCCTGTAGTCTTCTTCGCCGTGCCCCGGGGCGGTGTGAACGCACCCGGTTCCCTGGTCTAAAACAACGTAATCTTGCGTGATGAGCAGAGAATCGCGGTCATAAAGGGGGTGGGTGGTTTTCAGTCCTTCGAGTTGTTCCCCTTTGAACTCCTCCACTATTTTATATTCCGTCTCCAGTAGATCCGCCAGGATGGGAAGCAACCGTTTTGCCGCGATATTGTATTCGCCGTTCATCTCGAATAGGCAATAGTCATACTGCGGGTGAACTGCTATGGCTAAGTTGGCCGGGATGGTCCAGGGGGTGGTGGTCCAGATCAGCACAAAAATATCGCTGCCGCTGTATTTTTGCAGGAAATCCGGGGTGTCCTGCAGCCGGAATTTCACATAGATGGAAGGCGAGGTGTGGTTTTCGTACTCTACTTCGGCTTCCGCGAGAGCCGTTTCGCACGAGGGGCACCAATATACGGGCCGTTTCTTCCGGTGCACATTGCCGTTCTTGACAAAGGATTTAAAATACTTAATAACGGTAGATTCGTAGATGGGTTCCAGGGTGGTATAGGGATTCTTCCAATCGCCGAAAACGCCTAAGCGGATGAATTCGTCCCGTTGTATAGCCACATATTTTTCGGCATACTTGCGGCATTCTTCCCGGACAGCGATTATGCTCATATCTTTTTTTTTTGCGCCCAGGTTCTTGTCGACCTTTATTTCGATGGGAAGGCCGTGGCAATCCCAGCCCGGGATATAGCGGACTAAGTGGCCTTCCATGGATTTTCCTTTAACGATGAAGTCCTTTAAAATTTTATTCAAGGTGTGGCCCATGTGAATATGGCCGTTGGCGTAAGGCGGGCCGTCATGGAAAACAAAGAGGGGGGAGCCCTCCCGTTTTTTTAGAATTCTCTCAAAAAGGTCCGTTTCTTGCCAATTTTTTAAAATTTCCGGTTCTTTCCGGTTCAATTGCGCTTTCATTGGAAATTCAGTCTTCGGAAGGTTTAAAGTATCCTTCCACTTGATCTTTTTTTCATCCGGCATTTTGACACTCCGCTATTTTCAAATAGCTATTTTCGCTTATTTTTCCCTTTAAGTCAACCGCTTTGCCCTATGTTATCGGAGTTTACTCAAAAATATACTTGACTTTCCGATTTCCGGTTTGTAGAATAGGGCTGTGTTTTTTAATAAAGAAACCTTGAATCATTATAATCGGGAGGCAACGATGAGCAAAAAAATGAGTTTAAGTTTTTTGTTGATTTTCTTGTTATGTTTTTTTTACGGCTGCCCCAAAAAAAACGTGGACAATAATGGCGGCGACGAACAGTTGATAGCGGAACCGTCCTTTGCCCGGGATATTCAAGCCATATTTACCGCAAATTGTTCGGCCTTAAGCTGTCACGGCAATTCCAGTTCATCGGGAGGGCTTAGCCTGGAAGCGGGTAAATCTTACCTCTCCTTAGTGAATGTACCGGCAGCCCAGGACCCCGGCAAGATGAGAGTGGAACCCTCCGAC
>JAGLQA010000409.1 GCA_023137075.1 Candidatus Aminicenantota bacterium | reverse complement strand
CGGAGTTTCCTGCAGGCAATGCCGGTCTGGTTTAAAGAGAAATTGTTCATCAAGCAGATCATCGCGGATAAAACGAAGAGTGAAAAATTACTTTTCACCAAACATCATGAATCCCATGCCGCCTCCGCTTTTTTTCCGTCGCCCTTTAAGGAAGCGGCAGTCGTAACTTTAGATGGAGTAGGGGAGTGGGATACGTTGACAATCGGGAAGGGATCGGGAAACAGAATCGATGTGAGCAAAACGCTCGGTTTCCCCAATTCTTTGGGTCTTTTATATTCCGCCTTCACCTATTTTACCGGTTTTAAGGTCAATTCCGGGGAGTATAAATTGATGGGTCTGGCCCCCTATGGTGAGCCGAAATATGTAAACGAAATCTACGATAACCTGGTAGATGTGAAAGCGGATGGTTCCTTCAGGTTGAATCTCGATTATTTCAACTACCATGTGGGGCTAACCATGACCAACCGGAGGTTCAATAAACTATTCGCTGCCCCTCCCCGGAAGAGTGGAACTCCGATAAGAGAACTGGACATGCACCTGGCTGCATCTATCCAGGTGGTATTGGAAGAGATCGTTGAAAAGATCATTAAATATACCCGGAAAGAAATAGGCGGTGATAATCTAACCCTGGCCGGTGGCGTGGCCCTGAATTGTGTCGCCAACGGGAAGATACTGCGGAAGCAGGTTTTCAAAAATATCTGGATCCAGCCCGCTTCCGGTGACGCCGGCGGAGCGTTAGGGGCTGCCTTGTATGTATGGTATCACCACCTGAATAATCCCAGGTTGGCAGATGATGTGCATGATTTTCAGCAGGGATCTTTTTTAGGTTCGGATTATCCTGAAGAGGAAATTGAGAATTTCCTGAAAGAAAATAATATCGAATATCATGAAGTCAAAGCAGCGGAAGTCCCGCAAAAGATTGCCGGGATTTTAAGGAGCGAAAAAGTAATCGGTCTTTTCCACGGCAGGATGGAATATGGTCCCAGGGCGTTGGGTCATAGGAGTATCATCGGTGACGCCCGGTCAAAAAAGATGCAGAAGGTAATGAATGTTAAAATAAAATTCAGGGAATCCTTCCGTCCCTTTGCGCCGTCTTTGTTGGAAGAAGAGACCGGGAAGTATTTCGATTTCCACCACAGTTCTCCCTATATGCTGCTGGTATACGATGTGAAAGAAGATAAACGATTGGATGTGGCGGATGAAGTGAAACGGGCCAAAGGGCTTAAAAAACTTGATATAGCCAGGTCGACTATTCCGGCGATTACTCATGTCGATTTCTCGGCCAGAGTGCATACGGTCAATAAGGAGGTGAATCCTTTTTATTACAAAATTATCAAGGCGTTTTACGATGAAACCGGTTGTCCGGTCATTATCAATACATCCTTTAATGTAAGAGGTGAGCCCATCGTTAACAGCCCGGCAGATGCCTATAATGTTTTTAAGAATACGGATATGGATTATCTACTGCTCGAACGGTTTCTGATAGAAAAAAAGGACGCAGACAGGAAGAAGGTCGATTATGATTGGATCAAAAATTTCCCATTGGATTAACCCCGCGGCGCGGGGAGCCATAGAAGGTGCTGCGCACCATCTCGAAGGTCTCTTAGCGGTGTCGGTGAAATTTTTCATGTCGAAGTTTTTGGGTCATGCGGATGATCCGCTGGTAAAATAGAGGAATAAAAAGTGAGTATGAACAAAAAAATAGTAAATACGGCGGTATTTTTTACGATTCTTTATTGGCTATTTACCTATGTGCTGGTTTTTAAAAAGGGATTGATATTCAAAGAATTAACGGCGGTTAATATTGCGATTATGATTGCCCTTAACTTACTATTGATCGGGCTGACAAAGTTTTTAGTACCGGCCTTTGAGTTGATATTAAAAATCACCGGAAAAATCGGGACATTAATATTTGCTTTGATCACAACCCTTGTTTTTATATTTGTCCTGACACCTATCGCATTTTTCAAAAGGTTGAGGGGTCAGCAGTTGCTGAAATATAAATTTGAGAAAGATCAGACCACCTATTTCGAAGAGTGGGAATCTTCACCGGATATAGAGAAGCAATATTAGGAGAAGTGAATCATGAAAATGCAAATCCTTAAAGAATTGTTTGAGTTTATCTTGAAAAGAAAGAAATATTGGCTTATACCGATCATTATTGTCTTGCTGCTTATCGCTATTTTGCTCATCGTAACGGAAGGTTCGGCTATTGCGCCGTTCATCTATACCCTATTTTAAAGTAATAGTTGTCTGCTTTTAATGAAGGCAGCGATAAGCGAGCAGGGTTAGCCACGGTGACGGCACCTTCTTCTGTCCGAAATCCCAATCACGCCAGGCCCGGTAAATAGACTCCGCTTTAAAATAGCCGTTTTCATCCTTTTTGCATTTTAAAATAGCTTTCAGCTCCGTCACGCATTTATGATCCCTTAAGCCGGGGTACCGGGTCAGGATATCGAGGACATGCAGGATATCATACCAGACAAAAGGGGCTTTCAGTTTTCTAAAATCCGTACCCATGCCAAAGAGATAGGGCTTTCGTTCGTTTCTCCTTTCCCAGAGTGTAAACAGGGAGTCAAGACCGGCTGCTGCCGCGTCGCTGTCCCGGTACCCGGGAAGTTCCGCCAGTAATTTTAACATCAGCAAGTTGGCATAGGGGCAGGGATCGTCCTTCCTGCCGGGACCGCGGAACCGCCCTAAGTCCGGAGAAGCGGTACAGCGCCAGCCGTTATCTTGCACCAAGCCGGCCAGGTAATCGACTGCTTTTTTTACCCTGGGATCCTCCGCGAAACCGAACTTAACCAATGAATAAACAATGAGCGGCGTGTCGCAGAGCATCCAGGTGAGTTGGTCTTCTCCGCTGCCGCCAAAGCGGATGGGAATATTAACGATAACCCGGAATGGGCCTTCACCGGATTGAGTGGCAAATATTTTTTCACAGATTGCTGCAATCTCCTTGTCTGCTCTTTTCAGCCCTATGTCCGCGATAAAGGCTAATTTGTGCAGCAGGTGATTGGCATCGTTATGCCGTTTTAATTTTTCGCCGGGCCATTCCTTTAACCCTGTCAACAGGGCCTTGATTTTCGGATGGGAGAGCATTTCCTTCCTATCGTTTTTTACTTCCTCCCGGCCGGGATCCTGATCGAGCAGATCGAGCCGGGTGCGGTATCGAACCCAGGGTTTCGCCGTTAGGAGCCAATCGATTATTTTTTCCATAGGATCATTATTTCATACCGGCGCTCTTTTTTCAATCCTGGAAAGTGAGTTGACATTCGATTTTTTTTTACTTACAATTTTCTATGACAACAATATATGAAGACAAAGCAAACTCAAGCGACCTGTTAGGCCAATCACGGGCTTTACGGGGCAGGATCGATGAATCGCTCATGAAGGAAGTCAAGGAATTGGGCCAGTCCGCGATCCTGGGAATTTTTCTTTCTGCCACCGGATACCTCATCCTCGGTGTCTTATTGTATTTTATTTTCCTGCGCATCGCGGTAAGTACCCGTATATTCAACATCCTTACTCTCTCTCTTGGTAAATTTTTTATATTCTACACCATTATTATCGCAATCCTGATGGTAGTGGGAATGTACTTCGTGCCGAAGGAAGAATACTATACGGGCACACGCTCGGCTTTTTTTCTCGGCAACGATCCCTTCACCCTGCGGGATGATAAAGACAGGATGCACGCGTCATTGGGATTCCTGCTGGTTGTACCCAACTTCATCCGCATGAATGCGGTATACCTGCACAATTATTTAACCTCGGCAAAACAGGTCAAGAATTCGGCCCTGGCTGCCGCGATTCTACTGTTGTGCGAGGAGGGCCGGCCACCTGCCGAAATGCTTCAGACCTTACAGGGTATCGGATTTGGCGAAACTACCGTAAAACAGGCGGCCGGTTTTCTGCAAAAGGTTGACTGGCTTGAGGTCGGCAAAGATAAGGAGACGGCTGCGCCCCTGCTTCAATTGACTAATAAGGGAGACCAGGTACTCAAAGACGCCCGGAATTTTATCTAAGTATTTTTGTCCTTTTTTTACGACATCGCAGTCGGTTGTTGCACTCTTTTGATTACATTTAAAGCTTTTTTTACCGGCATGTTCTTTTTTCTTTTCCTGTGATAAACCCGTTCCCGTTACCGGGACCGTCGATATTGAAACGCTCAAATCCAGCTTATTGCGAGAGACGGATCCCCTTTTAGAGACCGGGGAATTGGTCTGGGGAAACACCCGTTTCGCTTGTGATCTATTCGGGCAGATCCGGGATAAGGTAACCGGATGAGAAACGGGTTTACTTACCCGCAGTGGATATATTTATTTACCAATTCCTTTAAAGCATCGGCATTACCGAATAGCTTTTCACTCAAATTTTTATCTTCATGCAATTTCAAATCTCTTGCCAGTTTATCGATCATACCGGTAGGGAACACACCGTATTTTTCGTATATTTCCCGGTCCTTCAGCAGCATACCGGCTGATTCCCAGCAGGATGCGGGGAGCTGCTTCAGCTTTTTCATGGTGCTGGCATCGACACTCACATAAAGCTCTTCGGCAATTTTGAGGGCATTTTTGTGTTCCAAACCATGTAAGGCCGCTACCGTCATACCGGCCAATAACTGGTGGACGTTGGCGCTTCCGTCCGGACTCCTGAGTTCAACGGTTTGCCTATTCCCATGTCCCACGGTATCTTCCGGTTCTTTGGGATTGGCATCTCGAATCAAGTTATCCACACCAACCCAGCCTAAGGGTACCCTTACCAACACCGACCTGTTCCGGTCACCCCAACAGATAGAGGTGGGAGCTTCCTGGTGCGGCACCAGTCTTAAGAAAGATGTGGGCACCGTATTTCCAAAAGCGGTTAATGATGGAGACAGCAGCAGGAACCCGGCAATGAGTTTCTTGGCGGTGTCGCTTAAACCATTTTTATCTACCATCACACTTTTGCCGTCTTTAACCAGCCGGGTATGAACATGCATGCCGCTTCCGGCATGGCCGACGATAATCTTGGGGGCAAAGCTGACTTCCATGCCATATTTGTAAGCAGTTTCCCGGATCGCCCATTTTGCCAGCACCAATTGGTCCGCTGCTTCCGGGGCCGGTTCAGGCAAAAATTCGATCTCATGCTGCACCATTTCCATATCCCCGCTGATGATATTGCCTACTTCGGCGTGACCGTATTTGATCTTGCCGCCGATTTCGCTGATCACACTCATTGCTTCCCGTCTCACGGAGCTCCATTTTGAAAAAGGATGGGATTCATGGTAACCCTTTTGTTCGATAATCGGGTAAATCGAATCGATTTCGGAAAGCAGGTAATACTCCAATTCCCCCATAACTTCAAAGCTAAACCCGGTCCTCTCTTTCAGTACATTGTAGGCTTTTTTTATGATGGTCTCAGGAGAGCTGTCTAAGGGTTTCCCTTCACTGGTATAATAGGAACATAGTAAATCAATAGTGGGAATTTCGGCAAAGGGGTTGACAAAAGCCGTTCGATACCTGGGGACCACGTAAAGATCGCTGGAAGAAGCCGGGATATAAGAAAAGAGGTTGGA
>JAGLQA010000408.1 GCA_023137075.1 Candidatus Aminicenantota bacterium | reverse complement strand
AATCTACCATCACCGCTGATATATCTGAAATTTAGCATCCTGATACCGTTCTCTTCCACGAACTTAATGATATCTTTTTTAGTAAAGTCTTCTGCCGGCTTATCCAGGTATTGCACCAATTTTTTAGGATTCAAGGCGATTTTATTATTCATTATTAAGTCTCCTTATTCGCAAAGGGATTTGACTTTCTAAGAAACGCGGACTCCATACGTCAAAAACCCGTTTTTTAGAATCTATCAAAAGTTTTTATATCACAAATAACCGGTTTTTTCAATATTGGAATAATTATTGATTTTTGTTTACAAAAAGCGATATTTTTGGTATGATACACTATCAACTATAATTATGCTAAAGTGATTATACATTATTTTTACTATAGTAATAAAAATTAGGAGGAATTTGTGAGTATCACAAGTGAAGATAAACAAAAATTGATCGGTAGATTTCAACGGGATCATAAAGATACCGGTTCACCTGAAGTACAGGCTTCAATATTGACAACAAGAATTAAGAATTTGACCGGACACTTCAAATTTCATAAAAAAGATCATCATTCAAGGCGGGGATTATTAGGACTCGTTGCCAGGAGAAGAAAACTATTGGACTATTTGAAAAGAAAGGATTATAATAAATATTTGAAAACAATTCAGGAACTGGAACTGAGAAAATAAATTGACCCGGTGGTAAATAATAGGGCAGTTTTCTAAATGTCGCTGTCATTATCCACCCGGTATTAGGAGATTAAGTATGAAAAAGAGTATTGAAATAGAGGTAGGGGGAGTCCCTTTAAAAATCGAGACACATAGATGGGCAAAACAATCTAACGGCTCGGCAGTATTAACGTATAAAGACAATGTGATGTTGGTAACTGCTAATATGAAAGACGAAGCCAGAGAGGGCCAGGGTTTTTTCCCCTTAACAGTAGACCTCAGGGAAAATAATTACGCTGCCGGTAAGATTCCCGGAGGATTTTTTAAAAGAGAAGGGAAACCTTCCGAACGTGAAGTATTGCTGTGCCGGTTAATAGACAGGCCGATCCGGCCCTTATTCCCGGAGGATTTTTTAAATGAAACACAGGTTATTGCCATGTTATTATCGGCTGATTTTAGTACAGATTACGATTCCTTAGGTATCATCGGTGCATCGGTTGCCTTGATTTCCTCGACTATTCCTTTTTCCAAACCCATTGCGGCCGTGAAAATCGGCAGGAAAGACGGTGAATTCATCATTAATCCCGGGCTGGACCAGATCGGTAACCTGGATATGGTTCTCCAGGTTGCGGGTACGGAAAAGGATGTTGTGATGCTGGAAGCAGTGGGAGACGAATTCGGTGAAGATGTATTCAAAGAGGGACTCATCATTGCCCGGGGAATCATCTCGAAAATTTGTGCCGCCCAGAAAGAATTTATCAATCCCGATAAATATGTCGTTGAAGAAGATGAAGAGAGAAACGAGATATTTAGCTCTTTAAAACAGCAGTACCGGGATAAGTTGAGAGAAGCAATTTTTGCGGAAAACCGGGATGATCGAAAAACGAAAACAAAAGAAATTAAAGACGAAATTTTCGAAGGTCTAAAAGATGAAGAAGATGGAAAGATTGCGAAGTATAAAACGGCTTTACATAAGCTTGAATATGAGACATTCAGGGAAACGTTATTAGAACGGAAGCGAAGGAACGACGGCAGGAATTTTGATGAAGTAAGAGATATCGGCATTGAACTCGGTTTTCTTCCCCGGGTGCACGGCTCGGCAATATTCACCAGGGGAGAGACTCAGGCCCTGGCAACCGTGACCTTAGGCAGTGAAGACGATGCCCAGAGAATGGACACCCTGTCATCCAATGATGGTGAATACAAGAGGTTCATGCTCCATTATAATTTCCCGCCCTTTTCGGTGGGAGAGGTGAGTTTTTTACGAGGAGCCGGCAGGAGAGAGATTGGCCATGGCAACCTGGCTGAGAAATCCTTACGGGTTATGTTCCCTGACCATGAAAAATTCCCTTATACGGTAAGAGTGGTTTCGGACATACTTGAATCCAACGGTTCGTCTTCCATGGCCACCGTATGTGCCGGTGCCCTGGCTTTAATGAGTGCCGGTGTCCCCATCAAGAAACCGATAGCCGGTATTGCGATGGGGTTGGTGAAAGATGGCGATGATTATGTAGTGTTAACCGATATAGCCGGTTATGAAGATCATTTAGGTGATATGGACTTCAAAATTACCGGCACAGACGAAGGGATAATAGCGATTCAACTCGATATTAAGACAGATGGTTTGAGTGATGAAATTATTAATAAAACCTTAGAAGACTCGAAGAAGGCCCTTTCGTATATTCTGAATAAAATGAAGGAAGCAATTCCCGGCCCCTCGGAGAAACTATCGGATTTTGCGCCGGTTATTCTGACCGTCAATATAAATCCGGATAGAATAAGAGACCTGATCGGACCCGGTGGCAAAACCATAAAAGGATTGACTTCCACCTATAATGTAAAGATCAACTCCGATGATGACGGAAAAGTTACGATTACTGCGCCCAATCAGGAAGTGGGAGAAAAGGTGCTGGAAAAGGTCATGGAACTAACCCAGGTAGCGGAAATAGGTAAAGTATATAAGGGTAAAATTACAAGGATAGAGGATTACGGCCTGTTCGTGGAACTTTTCAAAGGTGGTGTGGGTTTGCTGCATATCTCGGAAATTTCACATCACCGGATCGCAAATATCAAGAGTGAAAATTTCAGGATTGGCCAGGAAATGGAAGTCAAAGTTATCAGCATCGATAAGGAAAACAGGATCAAGATAAGCAGGAAAGCGATCATTCCCAGGGATAATCCGCGAGATAATTCGCGAGATTGAAAAAATTATATTTTCATGATATAAAAAGGACATGGGATGTAAGAATAGAACAAGAGGCTTCTCGTTAATTGAACTGTTAATCGTGGTTCTTATTATATCGATTCTTGCACTTGTGGCAATTCCTATGGTAGAGACATCGGTTAAAAGAGAGAAAGAGATCCAACTGCGCAGAAATTTACGGACAATAATCACCGCAATAGATGAGTATCGAAAATTTATCATCAAAAACAAAATTGAGCATGATGAAGATACATACGGTTACCCGGAAACCTTAGAGACCCTGATCGATGGCATTGAATATGAAGATAAGCAAGGTGAAGATCGTATACAAAAGTTCTTAAGGAAGATACCGGTGGACCCGATGACCAACTCCTATGAATGGGGTTTGCGGTCGTACCAGGACAAGAGGGATTCCACATCCTGGAGTGGTGATAATGTCTATGATGTGTATACCAAATCCGAACGTAAAGCTTTAGACGGCACCTATTACAAGGGCTGGTAATCGCCGCGCTGCACGTCTCGTTGACTGAAAACTTAAAAACCGGTAGGTTCCATGATTAGAACCCGGTCTTTTCCTTCGAGTTCGGTCAACATCACATTTACTCTTTCCCTACGGGATGTATACAGGTTCTTTCCTTTAAAATTCGGGTTGATGGGCAGTTCCCGGTGCCCGCGGTCGATAAAAACCGCCAATTGAATACTGGCTGGCCGGCCTAACTCGAAGATAGAATCCATGGCTGCCCGGATGGTTCTACCGGTAAAAATCACATCGTCAATCAAGATAATATCCTTGTTTTCGACGGAAAAATTTATCTCCGTTTTTTTTTCGATGGGATGCTGCTCCCGTTTATGCAGGTCATCCCGGAAAAGGGTAATATCAAGACTGCCTGAGGGTAAGTCTATATCCTCGATCTCCCTGATGATCTGTTTGATCCGGTTCGCGACAACCACCCCTTTTTTTTGGATGCCGATTAAGACAAGGTTGTCGGTGTCCCGGTTCTTCTCGAGAATTTCCATAGCCATTCGTGAGAATGTCCGTTTCATCTTCTTTTCATCCATGATTTTGGCTTTTATTTTTTCTTTCATAAATGTTCCTCATTGTTGTTTTGGCGGTTTCTTTGGGATTGATTTCCAGGGTATCCGGGTTGATGACTACACCATAATCTTTCCCGGCACTTTCGATACTGATATACCCGTCTAACACATCTTCCCGGATCGATTGAAGGTCACGCTCTAGGGGATTGCCGTAACCCCCCCCACCGGCCGCGTCCATGGTCACCACATCTCCCGGTTTCAATTGCGTTAATCCGTAAGGATTCCCGGGCTTGCCGTTCACCAGGAACCGGGCGGCTGATCCGCTTTTACCGCCAAATAGTCCTTCCGGGGGGTAACGAAATCTCCCGGATTGGATGCCCAGGTTCACCGGGGGCAGCGGTGTGTCGTCACCGGCTGGGATTCTGAATTCCACTCGCCTGCCCAAACCGCCTTTATTCTTACCGGGTCCGCCGGAATCACAGAGAAGTTCTCTTTTTTCTACAATTAGGGGCGTATCACTCTCTAAGATTTCCACCGGGGTATTGGCCCCATTGGCAGGAAAAATATACACGTAGTTTCCGTCATTAACTGCGCCGGCCCCCATACCTCCGCCCCGGATGATCACGGTGTGCCATGGCCTGCCATCTTTTAGACTGCCGTAAAAGACATTCATGGTAGCCGGTGTCCCACCGCTGCCGGCAATCACCCGGTGGGGAAGAGCCTTTGCCATTGCCCGGTAAATGATCTCGGTAAGAAAATGCCCGATCTGCATTCTGGCCGCAACCGCAGCGGGGAATGTACAGTTTACCACGCTCCCTTCAGGCGCCCTCATGATTAAAGGGGCCGTGCTGCCGTCATTGTTGGGGATGTCGGGATCTAACATACTTTT
>JAGLQA010000407.1 GCA_023137075.1 Candidatus Aminicenantota bacterium | reverse complement strand
CCGTTCATCGACTTCTAATCGAAGTCTTCGCGGCACCAGGGGTTTCGGAAACTCGGCAAAAATATCATAAGGCGCGTAACGGATTTCTCTCCCCAATTCCAGCACATCCCTGAAACCTTTCGTCGTGATGAGACCGGTTCTGGCTCCCTTTCTCTCTATTATTGAATTAATAACCAGGGTGGTTCCATGGATGACTTCAGCCAGGTTATCCACGAAACCGATAGAGCCGTCTTCCAATTCCCCGATGCCCTGTTCCACCGCGTCCGAGGGGTCGGCGGGAGTGGTGAGGCACTTGTGAATACGCATTTCTCCGGTCTTATCATTAATCAGAACAAAGTCGGTAAAGGTGCCTCCAATATCACAACCCAACCGGTAGTATTTATCAGCCATTCAAAGCCTCCTGAATCACCTGGCAGGAAATTTACGCTGCATCAGGAAACATTTTACAAGAAATACTTTTCTATTTCAAGTTCAGATTATTTCCCCGGTCAACAATTCTAATTTAGCGGAAAATATCGTATAATAGATATACCTAAAAGGAGGTAAATAATATGAAGAAATGTTTGTTTTTTATTTTAGTTGTAATACTCAGTATGGGGACTATGGGCTTTGCCGAAAAGCTGGCCACCCTGCCTGATTTGACGACACCGGAATTCCTGGAAATGGATGATGAGCAATTCTATGTTGCCCAAAGAGCGGAGATTTATATTTATTCCCGGAAAGATTTTAACCTGAAAACAAAATTCGGAAAAATCGGGGAAGGACCCAAAGAGTTTATGCTCGTTGGAGGCGTGGGGTTGACTGCCTTCCCCTATGAGGATTACCTGCTGGTAAACAGTGTGGGTAAGATATCTTTTTACTCGAAAGACGGGAAATATATTAAGGAGATAAAAACAAAATCAAGACTCATAAGCGTTGGTTTTTTTCAACCCGCGGGCAAAGGTTTTGCCGGCATGGATTCAGTCATTTCGAGTGAAGATCAGTCGGCATCTATGACTATTAATCTTTTCGACGAAAAGATGACAAAATTAAAAGAGATTCATAGACAGAAGTTAATGAAGCGCGGGCGTATGCAGTTCCCCTTCGCTGTGCCGATGTTTATTGTACAGGGAGACCGGATCATAATGGGCGGGCAGGAGGAATTTATCGTGAATATTTTGGATATTGATGGAAATAAATTACCTGCCATAAAAAGAGATTATAAGCGGCTCAAAGTGACCGAAAAGTATAAAGAAGATGTCCACCAATTTTTTAAGACAAGTCCGGGTACCAGGGACGCATATGAAATTTTTAAAAAAATGATCACCTTTTCCGACTATTTCCCGGCCATCCAAATTTTTCATGTTAGTGACGGGAAAATTTATATTTTGACTTACCTTGAGAAAGACGAGAAATATGAAACCTTTATTTACGGGATAGATGGTAAATTTATAAAACGGGTGTTTCTACCCTTTAGTTACATGGATACCATACTACCCAATCCCAATACCATTCATAAGAATAAATTTCATCAATTGATCGAGAACGAAGAGACCGAGGAGTGGGAACTGCACGCCACGAAGATCGAGTAATAGTGCAGAGATTTATCCGATAATTCATTGATTGGAAATCAATCCACCGCGAATAAAGCACGATTGCAAAGTGGTGACAGGAGGCACGTAATATGATGAAAATGAAAAAATCGATCCTGGAATTAATTAAGACGCGCAGTTCCTGGCGAAAGTATACCCGCCGGGAAATTGCCGGGAGTATTAAGCAGGATATCCTCGACCTTGTATCCTCTCCGCTCCAAGGCCCCTTCCATAACCGGGTAAGATTCCGGTTGGTTGATAAAGATATTTGCGAAAAGGAAGCGCCGGTCAAATTAGGCACCTATGGTTTCATCAGTGGAGCCGGAAACTTTCTCGCCGGCGCCGTGAAAGAAAAGGAAAAAAACTTCGAAGACTACGGTTATCTGTTAGAAAAATTAATTCTGTACTGCACTGATCTTGGCCTCGCTACCTGCTGGTTGGGCGGCTCGTTTAAGCGCGGTGAATTCGGCAAGGCGCTTAAAACGGCAGACGATGAAATCATCCCGGCCGTTACTCCCGTTGGATATGCGTCTAACAATCGCGGCTATAGAGATAGATTTATCAGGATGGCAGCCGGGTCCAAACACCGGAAACCATGGAGAGAATTATTTTTTGCGGATGATTTTTCCAACCCCCTTACCCCCGAAGCGGCAAGCGATTATGCCGTCCCTTTGGAAATGGTGAGACTGGCACCATCGGCTTCCAATAACCAGCCCTGGCGAATCGTGAAGGAAAATAATTTTTTCCACTTCTTCTTAAAACGAACGAAACATTATGACAAAATGATAAAAACTGCCGATATGCAGCGCATCGA
>JAGLQA010000406.1 GCA_023137075.1 Candidatus Aminicenantota bacterium | reverse complement strand
TCGCGAACCCGGTAGAGAGGTTGAATATATTGTAAGCTGGGCGGCGGTCAACCGCCGGGGTGGGTTAGATCGCAATTAGAAAGGAGACCATTACAAAAAGGTTTCCTGTCAATAGATTATCAGCAAGGTGATAAAATATAGGGTGATAATAATCACGGCATTGATTGAAATAATTTTAAAAATTTTATAAGTCGATTGGCGAGCCACCGCAAAAAATATGATAAAACTCATGAGTACGGCAATGATACCGGTGGGCACATTAAGGGCTGAGACTGAACCGAGCACAGCCCCTTTCATATAGAATATATCGATAAAAAGGATGATGGCAAGATTGAACAAATTGCTGCCGGCAATATTTCCGACGAACATTTCGACGGATCCCATTCTCACTGCGGCGATCGAGACGACCAATTCGGGGAAGGAGGTGACAAAGGCCAGAAATACGATGCCCACAAAAGAATGACTCCAACCCATAGCTTCTGCCAATTCCGCGCCTACTTTGGGAAGATACCAGCCTACTGCGATAATGGCCAGCGCGCATATAATAAAGGAGAGAACCTCTTTTTTAATATTCTCTTTTTTGTAAACTGCCTCCCCTTTTTCCACATTTCGTTCTAAGTAGATGATTCTCATAAAAATAAAATAGAAAATAAAGATCAGGATCGGGAATAATCCCACGTTAAAAATGCTGAGTTTCAACTGCAGCGAAAGCCCTAAGGTCAACAGGGCAATCAGAATTAAACTGAATCCCATGGGCAGCATATTGATTTTGCCCGGCAGCCGGTATAATTCCCTTTTCCTGAAAACCAGTTCAATTATGGCGATGATTAACAGGTTAAAGATACAACTGCCTAAGATCTCACCGATGGCAATATCGGGCGAGTTGACCGTTGTCACTGCCGAAATCCCGGTAAACAACTCCGGGAAGGAGGTAATCATGGCGATGAAAACCACTCCCATAAATGCTCTTGCCAACCCTCTTTTTTTTGCTATGACATCTGCGTTTTTAGACGCCCTGGTTCCGAATATATAAATCACCATCAGTAAAAAAAGGAATTTTCCCCAGATGACAAGTACATTCATTTTATAACCCCCAGTTTAACTTTTCATTTAAAAGCCTGAAATAGTTGATGTTTTTTGAAGCCACCAACCGCAATTTTTTGGCAGCTATCGTTGTCTCAAAATAATCGCCGCTGCACATCGGGATTACTTTCTGGCCGTCGATGGTAATAAAAACTTCCGGGCTATCGGAGATCAATTTGACTCTTACCCTGGAACTGTCAGGAATAACTAAAGGGCGAAAAGTTAAAGCGTGAGGACAAATCGGGGTGACCACCATTCCATTCACGTTAGGAGTAACGATCGGGCCTCCTGCAGCCAGGGAATAGGCAGTGGAGCCGGTGGGAGTTGAGATGATAAGGCCATCCGCTTTGATTTCGGCAACATACAGGTCATCGATTTCAAGCAGAAATATGACCACCCTGGAGATATTTCCTTTACTCACCACCACATCATTCAAGGCGAGACTATCTTCCCCGGAAAACTGAAGCTGCAGTAATGTTCTTTCGGAAATCTTCATCCGTCCGTGAACGATGTCGGTTAGATTCTCCTCCAGTTCTTCTTTCTTTAATTCGGTGAGGAAGCCTAAGCGCCCTAGATTAAAACCGGCAACGGGAACGTCCTGTTCGACGGCCTGGCTCGCTACCGATAAAAAAGTACCGTCTCCTCCGATCAAAATAATGATATCCGAACAGTGGGCAATTTCCTCCCGGGGGAATTCACTCTTCATGCCAAGCAGTTCCGCGGCCATTTTTTCAAGGAAGACCTCAACCTTCAAGCTTTTTAAGATATCGATGGCTTTTTTCAAATAGGGGATGACCCCTTGATGAGGTTTCGCCACAATGCCTACTGTTTTATATTTCAATACCATCAGCTACATATATCATATATGTGTGGTTTTTTCAATGAATTCAGCGGTAATTCAGCAATTATAATTATAGGATGAAAAGTTCTAAAAT
>JAGLQA010000405.1 GCA_023137075.1 Candidatus Aminicenantota bacterium | reverse complement strand
ATAAACGGTAAATTAATTTCGGATAATTTAGAGTTAAGAGATGACATCTGGTTTGCGTTAAGGAAATCAAAGGTTTCCTATCCCGATGAAGGAAATGAAAAATGTTTTCAAATTGAAGAGAATAGTTTTTGGTTTCACCACCGAAATAATTGTATCCTGGAGGTTGTAAAACAGTTTCCCCCGGCTGGGATTTTTTATGATGTGGGGGGCGGGAATGGATTCGTTTCGGCGGCCCTGGAAAAAAACGGGATAAAGACTGTTCTTGTGGAACCCGGAAAAAAAGGGGTGTTAAATGCCAGGAAAAGAGGATTACGCAATATTATCTGCGCGTCCCTCGAAGAATCGGGATTTAAGCCCGCCACCCTGCCGGCAGTCGGACTTTTTGATGTAATCGAACATATAGAAGATGATAAGACATTTTTAAAGAGGATATTTGATTTGCTGGTTAAAGATGGAAGAATATATATTACCGCACCTGCTTTCAGTTTTTTATGGTCAAAAGAAGACGAGGATGCCGGTCATTTTAGGCGGTATACCGTAAAAAGTTTAAGTGCGCTGTTAAAAGAAAGCGGTTACCATGTCGAGTATGTGACCTATATTTTTTCGCTTTTACCGGCGCCTGTTTTCTTGTTTCGTTCTCTGCCCTACCGGTTGGGGCTCACGAAAAAAACCGGTATGGATAAAGTGAATGAATATTGCCATCCCCGGAGCACAGGTATTGCCGCTAAATTGCTCGGAAAAAGTTGGAACCCGGAACTCGGGCGAATCCGGAACAGGAAAGGGATACCTGTGGGAGGGAGCTGCCTGGTTGCGGCCTCCAGGTAAAATCGAAAAAAAATGGATAAGGCTAAGGTTGACATTTCCGTGGTGATACCCATCTATAGGAACGAATCGTTTATCGATGAGTTGTGCTCCCGGCTGAAGTCTACTTTGAGCAGCATAACGGATCATTTCGAGGTTATTCTGGTTAACGACGGCAGCCCCGATGGTTCATGGGAAAAAATAAAGAAGAATGCCAACCCGGATTCACGGGTGAGCGGGATTTGTTTTTCCCGGAATTTCGGTCAACATATCGCGATTACAGCGGGCTTGGATTTCAGTTCCGGGAACCGGGTCGTTATTATGGACGGGGATTTACAGGACAAGCCGGAAGAGATAATTAAATTGTATAATAAAGCCGGGGAGGGACATGACGTGGTCGTTGCCAGGAGAAAAGAGAGAAAAGACCGTTTTTTCAAAAAGATGTTTTCTAAACTCTTTTACCGGGTTTTCGATTTTTTTGTAGGGGGGAAAACGGAATCCACTGCGGCGAACTTCGGTATCTACTCGCGAAAAGTGATCGATAATTTTAATAAAATGCGCGAGCAGAAGCGTTTTTTTCCACTTTTTATCCATTGGTTAGGATTTGAAGCCGTGTATGTGGATGTGGAGCATGGAGAAAGAGTCACGGGTGGATCGGCATACACCTTTTCCAAAAGAATCAACCTCGCCTTAGATACGATTCTGTCGCTGACCAATAAACCGCTAAAATTTACAATAAAATTAGGAATGATTTTATCGATTATTTCGTTTTTTTTCGGCGCGATAATGATTCTCAAATATATAATATGGGGTGTCCCGATACAGGGGTGGACCAGTTTGATCGTATCTGTTTATTTTCTGGGCGGACTCCTGCTGTTTATAAGCGGTATCTTAGGATTATATATCGGCAAAATATTTGATGAAGTTAAAAGAAGGCCGCTCTATATCATTGATAAGGTGATTAATATTGAGCATGAATAAAAAAAATCCGTCCGCAAACGACATCCACATGTTAGGGTGGGACAGTCGATTTTTCGGATTCCCCATCGGCCGGATCTATGCCGATAACCTGACGGTTGAACAATTGCGGAGGGTTTTAGAACATCCCGGGAAAGTGAAGCCGCAATTTGTCGAATTGTTTTGCGATATTTCCGACTATGAGAGTATCTTTTCCTGCGAAATCCTGGGATTTCATTTAGCGGATATAAGGATCCTCTTTAAGAAGAATCCCCAGGTAAGCGCGGCAAAGGGCAGCTTCACCGAAGGCCTGTGCTTTAAAAAAGCGGACAATGTGGATATCGATCAATTAAAAAAAATCAGTAAGGGATTATTCGAAAACAGCCGCTACTACCGGTATCGGAAATTTGACCGGAAAAGGATTGATCTATTATTTCAAACCTGGATAGAAAAAGCGGTTTTAGGTGAATTTGACGACGAGTGTTATTGTATATTCGATGACACTGAAATCCTGGCTTTTTGTTCCCTCAAATATAACGGCAATGCCGCATCCATTGGATTGTTCGGCGTGAATCCCGGCCACAAAAAAAGGGGATTGGGAAATATGCTGCTGTCATATGTTTTCCATTTACTCTTTAATCGAGGAATAACCGGGGTAACCTGCATTACCCAGGGAAGAAATTCCGGCGCCCTGCGTTTGTACCAGGAGAATGGATTTACCGCCGCGGAAATAACTCTAAGTTATTACCGCTGGCTGGAATATGCGAATCAATCAGGCATCTGAAAAAGGAAAATGATACCTTTTAACAAACCGGTTATAATAGGTAAAGAACCGGAATATTTGAACCGCGTCTTGAAGAAGAACCGCTTTTCCGGGAACGGGGAATTCTCCCGGAAATGTTGTGATATCCTGGAGAAGAGGATTGGTTGTGTTAAAGCCGTCATGACGCCCTCATGTACGGCCGCATTGGAAATGGCCGGACTTTTATGTAAGATCGAGCCCGGGGATGAAGTTATTATGCCTTCATTTACTTATGTTTCAACTGCCGGCGCCTTTGCCCTGCGCGGCGCGGAAATCGTATGGTGTGATATTCGCGAAGATACCAAAAACATCGATGAGACTAAGATCGAACCCTTAATTACTAATAGGACAAAAGTGGTTGTCGCGGTTCATTATGCCGGGGTGGCCTGTCAAATGGATGCCATCCGGGATATTTGTCGCCGTCATAATCTTTTTTTAGTGGAAGACGCGGCGCAAGCCGTCGATTGTTCCTTTGACGGTATGCCCTTAGGGAAATTCGGGGACCTGGCCGCGCTCAGCTTTCATGAAACAAAAAACATACAGTGCGGCGAAGGAGGCGCTTTACTGGTAAACAACCCAAATATGGTAGAACGGGCTCAATTCTTACGGGATAAAGGGACCAACCGTATCTATTTTGACCGGGGAACCGTGGAACAATATACCTGGATCGAATTGGGATCGAGCTTTTTGATGTCCGAGCTGCAGGCGGCTTTCCTCTACCCGCAATTATTGGAATCGGGAAATATCAATCAAAACCGGTTGGAAACCTGGAATAGCTACTATCGCTTATTTGAAGATCAATTACCCCCCCAAAAACTCCCGGTAATACCTGCCCGGACGGCAGGCAACGGTCATTTGTTTTATGTTATGGCCGATACCCGGCAGCAGCGGCAAAGGATGATCACATTTTTGGAAAATCACGGCATTATGGCCATTTTTCACTACGTTCCCCTTCATAAAGCTCCTTACTGGAAAGGAAAATACGATAATATATATTTACCGGTAACGGATCGGGTGAGTGAAACACTGCTGCGTCTACCCTTGTATTATAATATGACAGGGAAAGATGTGGCATATGTGGCGCAACATATTATTCGCTTTTTTAAAGAGGGTTTGTAACGTGGAACCGGTTCAGGAACTGCATGTAAATAAAAAAATAATACCTTTTTTCAGTATTGCTTTTACCGTTACTTTATTTAACCTTATTGCGATTTTCGGCCCGGATATTCTTTTACATGATGACCCCATGTGGTATACCCGGGTGCTTGAAGGGAAATTCCCGAAGTTTTTGCTGGGGCACTTCAGCCCGTTATATGCTTATAAAGAGTGGTTGGCCTGGAATATAATGGCGTATTCCCCCTGCCTGGCCCGGGGATTATATGTATTATTTCTGATGGTGCCCATATCCTGCTGTTTTTATTATTTATACCACGTTAAGTTCGGATTCCCCAGGTTGGCCGCTTTTTCAGCGGCTGTGCTGCCGAATATACTTCCAGCCCTTTGGGAAATCCCGGCCGGCATCAATATGTCCTATACCCTGTGGGGCTTGCTTTTCGCGGTATTTTCATTAATCTTTGGGCTTCATTACTTAGAGAAAACCACCCCTCGGAACTGTTTCCGGCTGTTTGCCGCCGTAATACTGTACCTATTAGCGACTCTATTAATGGAGCAGTCGGTATTCCTGTTCCCGCCCATTGCCCTGATTTTCTGGGGGTACGCCAGGTTTAAGCTCCCACCCGGTTCACCTGCCGGAACATCAGGTACCGGTGACCGGCGCAAGATGAACAAAAAATATATCCTGCCGGTATTTTCTTTTTTTATCATTGCGGCAGCTAAATTTATCCACATAATATTAATGCCGCGCAAGCAGATGTCCCTGGCCTCGATAGAGGAAATACTTGAAAGAATAGGGTTATATTTTAAATGGAGCCTGCCTGTGCCTGACGAGGCGCCGTTTAGTTTTATTTTTATATGTTTGTATATAGCAATTATTATCGGCGGGTTTATCGTGAGCATAAAAGATCCTCCCCGGGACTTAGCCTTAAATAAGAATTTTTTACCTTTGAATAAGAGAGAATATATCCTTTATATATATTCGTTCTTTTTTTGTTGGTCAATAACGACGATGGCCGCTTTTATTATTTTTGGTGGGATTTATTTTCAGCCGCGCTATACCCACATCTCAGCCTTCGGCATAAACGCCCTGTTGGTTTTTTCGTTTTATATGTTATTGAATAAAGTAAAAGACGGCAAATTAATAAAAAAATCTTATGCGATTTTCCTGGTGGGCACCGTATTTTTCTCCGGGGCTTTACGGTTTTCCCATTTAGAAAAAAAATTTAACTGCATGAATGAAATGCAGGCAGTTATTGTCGATCATTTAAAAGCCATCCCCTTTCCTGAAAATTCGCAGGTTGTGATTGCAATCAAAGCAGGGAATCCCGGTGTCCTTGGCTGGCATAAATCGAGTGGATATTTGAAGTATGCCTTAAAAAGAGATGATATAAGCGGTTTAATCGGCAGATTCAATCACGGTGCATATTACAATTTTGATATTCATCACTTTGATCCGGAAAAAAGAGGTTTTTTTAAGAGGCATGCCATGACCGGTCTCCGGTTTGATCAACCTGTTTTCTTCTTTATTATGAACAAAAAAAGAAAAGAATTAACTCAATTGGAATACACTCTTCACTGGAAAGGGAAAACGAAAATCGCCCCCTGGTCCATTCTCCATGCCGATAAAAAGACCGGCAAACTAACAACTTTTTTATCCGGCACCGGCTGGGAAGAGTATTTATTAACGTTAAAAAAATTAAAAAAAAGAGGTATTCTTCAACCGGGGATATTCTGGGGCGGTCCGCCCGGGAAACAGGAATTAGAAAGACTTGAAAGGCTGGAATTAGACCCCAGGCTTTTCCGGAGCGGCTTCTTGTATGATGAATTTAATAAAATTGAACCATCCCGGGCAAAGCAGTTTTTAGCGATTCCGGCTAGTGACGCTTTAGCGGCAAATATATATTTTGGAAAAAGATTTCGCCTGGTTTTGTTCCTTTTAGATGAAGTTACGAATGAAGACGGCACAATCTCAAATATCGCCCACATTTTATGGAAAAGCCGGAAAAGACAATTCGTGAAAAAATTTAACCTATCGTTTTGCTTATTCAAAAAACGTGAACTAATATGGAGTGCCAGGGCAAAATTTTGTCAGGCAGGTTCAAAATTGTCGGCGCAGGATTATATTTTCGGGAGTATCAAAATACCTGAAGGCAAATTAAAACAGGCCGGCCATATACTAATCAAGATAAATGATATCTCAAATCCCGGGGGAAAATATAGTTTAAACGTTTTTCGGAAGCCCGGATCCGGGCGGATATCCGGCGGCCTGATCATACCGGTCTCAATTAAGGTGGCCCTTTAAAAAAATAAAAATGAAAAACAGATCTACCGAAAAAGAACGAACCTTAAAAATCCGGCGGCCCTTTGGCCAAACCATCCTATTGGCTGCGATCTTGCTGATTATCTTACTGGTTCTTGTCGAAACCGCGGCGCGCACGGATTTTGTCAGGGACGCGCTGCCCGCTCCGAGTATTGCCAGCGGCCACAAGAGATTGGACATCAAGCTGCCATTGTTAGACGACCTGGTAAGAGAAGAAGGAAGAATCGACTGTATTTTTTTAGGTGGATCGGATGTGAATGCCTCCATTAACCCGGACGTATTCAGCCGGGCCTATGAAAAGAAAACCGGGGAAAAGCTCATTTGTTTTAATTTCGGTTTGGATGGTTTTATCCCCCCGGCCGCGGCGGTAATGGCAAAAATCCTGGTTGAAAAGTATCATCCTCGCTTACTCGTATGGGGCTTTTCGCCCACCAGTTTCAGCGACGAGTTCAAAAGAACAACGAAAGAAATCGTGAGCCGGAATCCCTGGTGCCGTTACCGGTTGGGGGACTTTAATCTTGAAGGATGGCTGACCGACTACTCCCGGGCCTATCGTTATTTCCTGAGATTCCGCACCTGGTTGGAACGTCCCGGCTACTTTGAAAAACTTTCGATCCGGGGAGAAAAGACCTCTAAATACGGTTACCACACAGCCGAAAGAGTAAAGACCTTCACCCGGTTCAAACGTGATGAGGAGCAGGAAAGCAGGTACCGGAACATATTATCGGACTTTAATATGGATAACCAGGCGCTCGCTGCCTTAGAAAAGACCCTACGGCTTCATTCGCAAACCGGAATTGTTCTTGTCGATATCCCGGTACATCCGCGTTACCTGACTTTGCATGAAAGGGGAGCGGATGTTTACCGCAAAAGCGCTTCATATATCAAAAAACGAGCCGGACAATATGGTGTATTGTTTATATCCACAAACCGTTTTGACCTGATCCCACGCAGCGGTTTCCGCAACATCAGCCATATGAACACCAGGGGGGCCCGCATCTTCAGCCGCTGGTTGGGCAGACAGATCGGCAGGGCGGTTAGCAAAGGTTTTCTCGCGCTTCCACCGCGTCCCGGAACCGTCGTCTCACTTGCCGGAGTTTTAAAATGAATGTGCAGTCCCTGGAATTTTTCGGTTTTGCCGCTGTGGTGCTGGCACTCTATTATGTGCTGCCCATGAAAAAACAGAACTACCTGCTTTTAATCGCCTCATATGTGTTTTACATTACACTGTCCTATTACTTCGCAATCATACTCTTACTCATGACCCTGGGCAACTATCTTTTAGGCCGGAAAATTGAAAAGGAAAAACCGGGCCGGAAGTGGCTTCTTGTAGGCATCGGTTTCAATCTGATGGTGTTCTGCTTTTTTAAATCCGCTCATTTTTTTGTGCCGGAAATACTATCATTTATTTCTCGCTTAGGGCTGCATATCCAGACCGGAAGTCTAAAAATTATACTGCCCATCGGTTTGTCCTTCTACATACTTCAAGCATTATCTTATTTAATAGATGTATATCGGGAGCAAATTCCGGCCGGCAATGAACCCGCGAACTTTGCCCTATATTTAGCATACTTTCCCAAATTAACGGCCGGGCCCATCGAGCGGGCCCAGACGTTTTTACCCAAACTTTCAAAACAGAGGGTAGTGGATAATAAATTATTGTCCAGAAGCTTTACCTTAATCATAATCGGTTTAGTGCGCAAAATAGTAATAGCAGACACCTTAATGCAAGCAGTCCCGGCCGGGTTATTTAAAAATCCCTCGGATTTCTCCACCATGGAATTGGTGGCCTGGGTAACGGCGCTTTTAGTCGGGATATACAATGACTTCTGTGGATATACCAATATCGTGCGGGGGATTAGCGGTTTTTTCGGGATCGAGTTGTCCCGCAACTTCAACCATCCCCTCTTTTCCCGCAATTTTACCGAGTTCTGGAACCGCTGGCATATTACGCTTTCCCTGTGGCTGCGCGACTATGTTTATTTCCCTATCAGCCGGGCATTGGTACGCCGTAATCCGAGCCGGAACAACCCGGTCAATATTGCCCTGCCGCCGATCGTGACCATGCTGGCAAGCGGGATCTGGCACAGCTTCAGCCCGGGTTTTATTACCTGGGGCGCACTCATGGGCCTATTCCTGGTGGCCGAGCGGAGCCTGTCTCTCGGAAGGCCTTTAGTGCCGCCCGGCAAAAAGCCCCCCCTTAGGCAGTTTTTGGGGATAATCGTAACGGTATCCTTAGCGATAACCGCGGGAATATTTGCTTTCTTCACAATTCCAAACGCCCTGCAATTTTTGAAGAGCCTTTTTAGCAATACCGCCTGGGTACTGCCGGATTCCCGGGTGTTTTTGATGATTATCCCGTCATTGGTTGTCGATATCATTCAATACCGGGGCAAAAACGAGTTGGTCTTTTTAACCTATCCCTTATTTATTCGCGCCCTTTTATTGACAGTGGCACTAACGGCAATATTCCTCTTCTCACAAGGTGGGATTCCGGCTCCTTTTGTTTACCAGGGATTTTAACTATGGCTGAATTATGAGTGATGAATGATGAAAATTGAAAGAGTGAAAAATTAAAAGGTTGAAATATTGTTAGAAGTAATAGGAGCTTAGATCATGACTGAGAATGAGATTAAGGAAAAGTTGAAAACCTATATCTGCATAGAGATCATCAAGAACAAAGACTATCCCCTAACGGATGATGAAACCATGATGAGCGGCGGGCTGGTGGATTCCTTTTCCCTGGTTCATATCGCGGTTTTTATTGAAAAGGAAATCGGAGTCAAAATCCCGGACACCGACCTGTCGGTTGAAAAGATGGATACCATCAACCTGATGACGGAACGTATTATGCAGGAATTAAAATGACAGATCATATCGCCGCTTTTAAATCCCTGGTTGAACCGGTTCTTAAGCGGGTGGAAGCCGACCCGGAACAATTAGCTGTTATCTTTATTGAAGATGACGAAACCGAAGAAAAAATCTCTATAGGGCAATTGTATTCCGCTGCCGGCGCTTACGCCGGGATATTACACGAATCGGGTATAAAACCCGGGAACATTGTCATCATTGCAACCGGACACTCGCAAGACCTTCTCTATGCCTTCTGGGGGACACTCTGTACCGGGGCGGTTCCATCGGTTTTTCCCTATAAAGGACCGATGTCGCTCACAACCTCTTACATCGAAAGGTTAAAAAATATGGTGCAAAATTCAGGTGCGCGATTGGTCATTACTCCCCCTAATCTAATCTCTCCCCTACAAGAATCTCTGGCCGGTGCTAACTGCCGGGTATTGAGTACGGGCGATGTTTGTGCCGGCCAAAATGATGCCGGTAGCCGGCCCCCGGTTCGGTTCGCCTCAGGAGAACAGATCGCTTACTTGCAGTATACCAGCGGTACCACCGGGATGCAGAAAGGAGTTAGACTTTCCCACCAGGCGATTATCCATTTCGTGCAGGCCTTTGCTAAGGCGCTGCGCATTAAAGATGACGATGTGATTGTGAACTGGCTGCCCCTTTACCATGATTTCGGCTTATTCGCCGGTTTTATCGCGCCTTTATTCTTTGAGCGGCCCACGGTTCTGATATCCCCCTTCAAGTGGGTCCGCTATCCGAAGATACTCCTGCAGGCCGTACACAAACACCGGGGAACCATCAGTTTCTTACCCAATTCAGCCCATAACCATACCGTCCGTTTTGTTTCAGCCGAAGAGTGTGACGGTTTCGACCTCAGCTCTTTGCGTGTGTTAATCAACGGGGCCGAACCGGTTTTTATCGAAAGCCAGGAGGCCTTCTTAGAACATTTTGCCCCTTACGGTTTTAACGAAACCGCTCTTTCTACCGGCTATGGCATGGCCGAGAACACCCTGGGCGTCACCTTCAGTCCCGTTGGCGAACGCGCCCCGGTGGATTGGATCGATATAAAAGAGATGCAGGTATCGGGAAAGGCAGTCCCGGCCCCTCCCGATGCTGCAGGTTCGAAAGCTAATGTCAGTTCGGGCATTCCTTTAGAGGGAACGGAAGTGGCCATCGTCGACGAAGAGGGAAATCGTCTGCCTGGGCGAAATCTCGGCGAAATCGTTATTCGCAGTCCTTCCCTGTTCAGCGGTTACCAGGGACGGCCGGATTTGACGGAACCGGTGATGAAAGGCGGCTGGCACCTCAGCGGGGACTTAGGTTACTTAGCAGGCCGGCACCTCTATGTGTGCGGGCGCAAAAAGGACCTGGTGATTGTAGGCGGCCACAATATTCACCCCGAAGACATCGAAACCGCAGCCGCCGCAGTGCCCGGAATTTATCCCTCGGCGGTGGTGGCCTTCGGTATTCAGGATGAAGAATTAGGCACCGAAAAAGCCATATTGATCTGCGGCATGGCCGGTTCCGCTGATGAGTCCCGAAAGCTGGAAATTGAACGGGAACTACGTCGCCGCATATTCAATATGTTGGAAGTCAAACTGGCTGAAATCCATTTTGTAAAACCGAACTGGGTGGTAAAAACCCACAACGGCAAAATCGCCAGGGGACTAAACCGCGAGAAATACAAAAAAGAACTGGAAACAAAATGAAGATCGGATTCATAGAACCGGTATACAAAGACTCACTCACTGCTTTTAACAGGCATATAAAAGCGGTTTTTAAAAAGCGCAGGAAATATCTTCCGGTATGGAATAATCCCGATCTTGGGATACTGACTGTAGCAGCCCTGGTTCCCGGTAACCTGCAGATTAAATATATTCATTTGTTGATGGATGAAATAGATTACAGCGAAAGATTTGATATTATTGCTCTTGGAGGTATGACAGGGCGAGCCGACGACATATATTCAATCGCGCAAAGGTTCAAACAAAAAGGCAATTACATTGTTATGGGAGGAATTCATGCCTCAGTCTTGCCTGATGAAGCAAAGGAATATGTGGATACGGTTATCGTCGGAGAAGCAGAGGAAATATTCCCCCGGTTTATCGAAGACTATAGTAATAATAGACCGAAACCATACTACTATTCAAAGCGCGAAGTGGATATTTCGAAATCACCCATCCCCCGTTTCGACCTTATTGAAGCAAAATATCAGAATTATCCCATACAAACCACCAGGGGGTGTCCTCACAATTGTAATTTTTGTTCTACTACGCGCATATATGGAAAAAAATACAGACACAAACAAGTGGAACAGGTTATCGAAGAAATAAAATTTCTGAAATCCCTAAAAGCCAATCCCTTTATCATTTTTGTCGATGATAACATGTTCGTTAATAAATCCTTTTCTTATGATCTAATCGAAAAATTAATTCCTTTAGATATCAAATGGCAGGCATTAACCGACGCGTCTATCGGGAAGGATAAAGAACTGCTGAATTTAATGCATAAAGCGGGATGCAAGGAATTGTTTATAGGGTTTGAGAGTATGACCCCAGGGAATATCTTCAACATTAACGAATTCCATTGGAAATCCAGGCAGGTAAAAAATTATCAAGCAGCCGTAAAAAATATTCAGGACAACGGTATGCGAGTTTTCGGAGCTTTTATCCTTGGGTTTGATAAAGACACGAAAGAGGACTTCCGGAGTATCGAAGATTTTGTAATAAAAAATAAAATTCTCGGACAATTTGCGATACTAACACCACTGCCCGGCACAGAGCTTTACGATGAATTTAAAAAATCCGGGAGAATTTTAAAAAACAAATCGTGGAAATATTATACTTTCCTTGACTGCGTCATCACCCATCCCAATTTTACTGCCGATAAGTTAGAAAAGGAAGTTTCCGAGTTGTGGCGGGTCACCTATTCGCAAGAGCATTTTGCCAGGGTTTTAAGTCGTCTTATCGAAGCCTACAAAAAAACACATCAGAAAATAGATCAATAAAATAGGCATGTTTTTTAATCCTGTCTTTAAAGTAAATGATCTTTTGAACCTGGTCGATTAGGTCTGTCAGAGGTACGAAAAATGTTAAAGATAGCTCATATTATCAACCCGGTTAAGGTAAAGGAATCGGTGGGTCTCTCCTGGGCGCAGCCCGTCACCTTTGAGACCATGAAGAACCGCAAGAAGTATCAAAGGGAATTGAGGTAGACACATGGAACGATTTTGTTCTTATCCTTTTACTAAGGCACATTTTTCTGTTTCAGGTAAAGTGTACGTGTGCTGCGCGCCCTGGTTGGGCATACCCATCGGCAATATATTCAGCCAGCCTTTCGATGAGATCTGGAATTCCGCGGAAGCAGTCAAGATCAGGGGATCGATACTTGACGGTAGTTTCCGGTATTGCCGTGCGGATAGATGTCCGCGGATGATAACCGGTTTAGTAGAAAAAGAAGTTCATAACCGGGAGTACCGGGACATAATCAAAGAGAAAACGACCGTTTTAGACTGGGGCCCCCGGTTAATCAGCTTGAATTATGACAATTCCTGCAACCTATACTGCGCATCCTGCAGGGACCGGGTAATGGTAATCAATAAAAAAAAACAGGAAGAACTCATTCGCTTCCAGGACTCGTTTATCCATTCGGATTCATTTAAGAACGCGAGACGGATAACGGTTTCGGGCAGCGGCGAAACCTTTGCCAGTGCGGTTTACATGGACCTGTTCAACAAGATAGAGAAACCCATGAACCCGGATTTAAAGATTACCTTTCGCACCAACGGCCTGCTGCTGACACCCGGAAACTGGGACCGGGTGAAAAACATCCATTACGCCGTGGATTTGATCTCCATCTCCATAGATGCGGCAAGCGAGAAAACCTATCGCTTACTGCGCCGGGGCGGGGATTTTAAAAAATTACTGGCCAATTTGGAATTTCTAAAAGAATTGAAGAAAAAAAAACCTATTAGAGTAAAATTAAACTTTGTGGTGCAAAAGGCAAACTACAGGGAAATGCCCGTCTTTATCAGGTTAGCCAAAAAATACGATTGCGATGTCGTCGCCTTTGCCAAAATCCTGAACCTGGGCACCTTTAACTCCCGCCAATACATCCGGGCAGCGGTTCATGAACCGGCCAACCGGGCCCACAAAAAATTTAAAAAACTGCTCAAACAGCCCATTTTTAAAGATCCCATCGTTAAATTGCGCAATCTATCGAACCTGGTCGATTAGGTCTGCCGGAGGTAAGTACAATGTTAAAAATAGCTCATATTATCAATCCGGTTAAGGTGAAGGAATCGGTGGATCTCTCCTGGGCGCAGCCCGTCACCTTTGAAACCATGAGAATCGCGAAGGCCTATGCCGAAAGCACGGTTGACGTGACCCTGTTTTCGGCCCAGTTCCCCGAAGACGCGGATTTTGTGCCGGATTTTTTTATAAAAACAAAACATCTTGAACGGTCGGCGCTGGATATAGGAGAATTTTACAAGCGGCGCAAGCTGCCGCTGCTAAAAGATATCTTAGACCGTCTTTATTCGTCTTCGGACGCGGATTACCTGGTTTACTCCAATTGTGATATTGCTTTAATGCCATATTTTTATACGGCGTTAGCTAAAATGATCGAAGCCGGCCGCGACGCGTTTGTGATCAACCGGAGAACCATATCCGGAACCTACTCCCGGGTAGAGGATATTCCCTTCATGTACGCGGAAACCGGCCAATCCCACAAAGGATACGATTGTTTCGTCTTTAAACGGGACCTGTACCCGGAATTTGAATTGGGCCGGATCTGTATCGGCATCCAGGTTATCGGCAGGCTCTTCGTGTGGAACCTTTTCTCAGCGGCGAAAAAATTTGAAGAATTCCAGGAACGCCATCTTACCTTTCATATCGGTAACGACCGCCTGTGGCAGAGAGATGAATATGCGGATTACAAAATACATAATCAAAAAGAGGCGCAAACTGTCCTGAAAAAACTCGATGAAAAATTTAACTCCGTGAGCAAATTGGGGAAATCCGGTTACTTAGGCGCTTTCAAACTCCCCGGGAAAAAAATACAAAGGGCAGCGAAAAAACATAAGTTTCTTTTTATCGCCGGGTTACACCGCAGCGGCACAACCGTCCTGGCCGATTGCCTGAGAGAACATCCCCGGATCAGCGGTTTCGAAAACACCGGTTTACCTAAAGATGAGGGGCAATTTTTGCAAACGGTTTTCCCCATTGCCTTGAAATATGGCGGACCCGGCAAGTTCGGTTTTAGCAAAGAGATGCATTTAACCGAGCGCTCGCCCTTATTAACCGAAGAGAACCGGGACAAGTTATTCCGTGAATGGAGTCAACATTGGGACCTGTCGAAGCCCATACTTTTAGAAAAATCCCCCCCCAATATATTGAAAACCCGTTTTTTACAGGCCATGTTCCCCGGTTCCTATTTTATCGTTATTATCCGGCACCCGGTAGCCAATGCCTATGCCAACCAAAAATGGAGTGAAACATCGATTTACTCCCTGTTAGAGCACTGGATAACCTGTCACCGGGTTTTTTACCGGGACCGGGAGCATCTTAAGAATGTGTTCCTGTTGAAATACGAGGATTTTGTAAAGGACCCGGACCGGTATCTACGGGAAATCTATGGTTTTTTGGGGATCGAAGGGCAAACCCGCACTGTTGCAGTCAGGAAAGAGATCAATAAGGCCTATTTTGCCCGGTGGCAGGCCGTTATCGATAAACATAACCGGTTAAAAAAGATACTGCGCCGCTTTAAGTACCGCGCGTTGGAAAAGAAAATCAAATCCTTCGGTTACAGTTTATACAAACCCGGTTAACGGCGTCCATTTTTTTGCGGCGAAGCCGCTCATTAAAAGTTTTTGGTCCCACCTTTTTTCTAAAAAGGTGGGTCGCCGAAGGCAGAACAATTACGATAATGAAATTCAAAATCATCCATCACGCGGACCAGGCAACCATCGACC
>JAGLQA010000404.1 GCA_023137075.1 Candidatus Aminicenantota bacterium | reverse complement strand
AAAAGATACGAAGAATTGATTGGAGTTATTAAAAATGAGAGCAATAAAAACTTGCAGGAATTAGCGGTCAACCCCCTGCTGCTGACTATCATCGCCATCGTGCACCGCACCCGGGCCGTGCTGCCCAGGGACCGCTATAAATTGTTCGAAGAGTGCCTGAAAGTCATGATCGAACTCTGGAACCTATCCAACCGCAAACTGGATGTCAGTTTTTCTTTTGAGAACAGCATGGCCCAGCTCTCAAAAATCGCGGTACATTTAATGGAAAGCGAGAGCCGGGAATTAGACAAAGCGGAGATCGAAAAATGCGGCCTGCCTGCCACTATCGAAAATCAATTACGGGATTTCTTCTTAAAGGAAATGGTATTAAAAGCCGGACTGCTTTACGAGTCCGAAGGCAAGTACGGTTTCCTGCACCTCACCTTCCAGGAGTACCTCACCGCCTATTATTATTCCCACAGCAAGAACCAGAACGAAATCTTAAATCACCATGACAAAGATTACTGGCAGGAAACCTTCAAACTTTTTGTCAATATCGGCAATGCCGAGGTCTTCTTCCAGGAAATTATCGATGATTTAATAAAAAAAGAGTATTGGAAACATATAAGCCTATGGGAGGATTGTCTAAATGAAATTGTGTGTGATGACACCCGTGAGACTATAGAGTTAAATTTCGCACGCAAGGTGATTGATATCATTCTTAAGCTTGAGAATAAAAAGGAAAATGATATCAAACTTGATACTCTTTTTAGACATTATCCCCTTTATTATCATGCCGGTAGTTTAATAAATGAAAGTTGGTACTTGTTCTACAATGCTATTCATCCAATTGCAAAGTTCATCAGCGCATCTATTTTATATAGGGGAGGTGATCGGAGTAGGGGAAAATTGCTAATTATTTTGAAGCAGAATATTTTCAGATTCGAAAGAGAATTGAATCAGAGTAGAAAAGAAAAGTTGTATTTTTTGTTAAAAAATTTCAACAGTTTTGTACTCCTTGTTTGGAGTCTCAGTTTACCAAATTTTTATTTTACCTTGTCAAAATTGAAATCTTCAAATCTTTTTCTTCCATATTTAATAATTCCCGATTTTTCGGATTTACTATATTTCTTAGAATTTTGGGATTTACATACATCTTCTGAGCCAAAACTTTTTCGTATTTTCAAGGATGTGAGGGCCATCTTAATTTTATTTGGACTCAAGGAATCACATGTAATCCGAATCTTTCGTACTATCCGTGACCTAAGTAATTTCATTGAACTCAAGAATCTATGTGAACTAATAGACTTTCGATCTCTCAAAGGTCTCAGGCAGCACGGTTTGATTTCCTATTTAAGGGGCATATCGGAAAATTTCGATAAGAAATATGCACTATTGTTAAGAAAGCATCAAATTAAAATTCACGAATGGACAACTAACGCTATTATGAAGCTGCACGGTCTTTCCGATAAAAGATTATTGGATTTCTTTCCTAATACGACAGAGACTGAGTTGAAAGAATTCCGGGAGGGGTATGTCGCTAAAACGTGAGTGAAGAAAATATTTGCGGAACCGGGAAGCGGTATTTAGTAAATAATAAAGCTCATAGTAGAATTGCTGTCACGAAATACTTGACATGAGGTGCGGAAC
>JAGLQA010000403.1 GCA_023137075.1 Candidatus Aminicenantota bacterium | reverse complement strand
ACCCGGTATTGGAAGGTGTATTTTTTATGGTATTGGGGGTTGCCTTGCTTGAGTTTCTCGATTACCGAATAAAGGGTTTCACCGGAGATATACTTCATCACAAAATAGTACCGGCCGTTTTCATCGACTCCCACATCGTGGATGGGTACGATGTTGGCTTCTCGAAATCAGCTTTTCCAGAAGCCGTGCAAATTACAGTACTCCCGGGCGGTAACCTCTTTTGCTTCAATTTTAAAGAGCGCCTCCGGCTTATCCCCGGGATTTAAAAATTGGCGGTAACTCTTCCCGTCGGCAATTACCTCGATCCATTCGATATGATGTTTCTCTTCCATGGGATGAGCGACACCGCCGACTTTTACCAGGATACCTTCTGTTGTTTTTTCGATTACCGGCACATGCTTCTCCTGAGCCGCGTCAACCGTATTCTCTTTCATAAGCTTCATGTCTTGTCCACAGCAAACCAGGGTGCCGGCGCCGCCGTGAATGACCTCGACAATATTACCACAAATTTCACATTTGTAAACTTCTAATTTTTTTGCCATTTTTTTTCTCCTTTTTTTTATTTTTTGCCGCCATTAAAGGCATTCCGGCTTATAATACTCCCTGGGATGCTGACAGGACGGGCATTTTTCCGGGGGCTCGGTTCCTTCATGAATGTATCCGCATTTCAGGCATTTCCATCTAACCGGCTTTTCTCTTTTGTATACAGTTCCCTTTTCTACCATTTCCAGGAGTTTTTTGTATCTCGCTTCATGTTCCTGCTCAACTTTGGCTATCTGCTTGAACAAACGGGCGGCTTCCAGGTTACCCTCTTCTTCCGCCTCTTTAGCAAAGGTGGGGTACATCTCGGTGTGTTCATAATTTTCACCTTCAATGGCTGCTTTCAGGTTTGCTTTAGTGTCTCCAATCCCCTGCAGCAGTGTGAATTCATCTTTGGCGTGCCGCATCTCATTGAGGGCGGTCTCTTCAAGAATTTCCGCTATGTAGTGATAGCCTTCCTTTCGGGCAACTTTGGCAAAATAGTCATACTTGTTTCTTGCCTGGGATTCACCGGCAAATGCGGCTTTTAAATTTTCTTCTGTTTTAGACATTTTTTATTTCTCCTTATTTTATTTTTTTAATTATTATCAACCTAACCTTAAAACTTTCAGCATATTTTAAGACTCAACTCGGACAACTCCAGGAAATGCTTCCGTTCTTCCGCTATGATTTTTTCTATCAACTCCTGATCCTTTTCTTTAACAAGCTTTTTCATTTCCTCGTAATACAATATCGTTTCCAGTTCGGCTCTTATGGCAAAATCAATGGCGGATTTTTCGTCTTTTATCCGGTACATCTCCTCTTCCAATCTCTCGGGGGAGAAAATTACCTTTTCCACATAGGCCTTCAAATAGGCATAGTACTCTTCCGGGTAGTTCTCTAAAGTTGTATGTTTTTCCAATTTCGAGAGCATTCCGGCATATACTTCTTTGTGTTTGCTTTCCTCTTTTATCAGGAAAGTAAAAAGTTTTTTTACCTCGGGGTCATCGAATTTCTCCGCCATGCGGCGATAGAACGTTTCCCCGTTTTCCTCGATTTGAACCGCACATTCCACTGCGTCACCGGATGTAAATTGAATCATCTTTTCCTCCTATATTTTTAACTCTTTGTGTTTTGCCGCGATCTTTTCGGCCAATTTTTCCAGGGCTTTGAAATCCTCTTCCTTCGGAACGCCTTTGACCAAAACCGGGTCAAGCAGCTCCACCTTTAGATTGGTCATGTTGTTTTTAATGATCTCTACGGTTTTTCCACCCCAGCCATAGGAACCGATTATAGTGGCAAATTTTAGTTTCGGTCTTAAGGCATTGACAAGAGTGACCGCGTAAACAGCCGCCGGGTGGGGCCCCGTCAAAACCGTGGGTGTTCCGAGGACAATCGTGGCAGCATCTACCAACGACATGGCCAATTCACCCAGGTCGGTCCTGGTAAGATTAAAGGGCTTGACTGTAATGCCCTTTTCCATCAGTTTTTCAATGAGAAAAAAAACCATTGCTTCCGTACTGCCATGCATCGATACATAGGGAATCAATACTACATTTTCCACTTTATCGGCTATCCATTCCTTGTAGGCATTGACGATAATCCCGGGTTTGTCGTAAAGGGGACCGTGACTTGGGGCAATGATCTCGAAATCCAGGGGCTCGATCTTTTCTATATTTTTCTTGATGATACCCCGGAAAGGCATCATAATCTCCGCATAATATCTTTTGGCATCCTCGATTACCTTCGGCTCATTTTGAACAAAAAGATCGCTGCCGGCAAGATGGGAACCGAAAAAGTCACAGGAGAAAAGAATTTTATCTTCTCTCAGATAAGTGCACATGGTTTCGGGCCAGTGAACCCAGGGGGTCATTACGAATTCCAGCGTTTTATCACCCAGCGAGATCGTTTCTCCGTCTTCCACGGTAATGAATTTCTCTTCGGGGATTAAAAGATGATCCTTTAATAACCCTTTGCATTTTTGGTTGGCAACGACCTTTGCCCCGGGGTACTTCTCAAGCACATCGGGGATGGCCCCGGAGTGATCTTGTTCGGTATGATTGCATACCAGGTAATCGATGGATTCTACCTTTAACCTTTCCAGGTTTGTCATTAATTCCGCGGATTTGGGCGGGTCCACCGAATCTATCAGCGCCGTTTTTTCGCTGCCTTTAATAAGATACGCATTGTAGCTGGTGCCGTCGGGAAGGGGGATTAGATCATCGAACAACCGCCGGTCCCAGTCCCGTACACCTACATAAAAAACGCGTGATTTGATTTCATTTACTACCATTTCTTAATCTCCTTTTTTCTATTTTATTTAGCTTCAATTTTTTTTGAACCGGAGTTCCTTTAGCCAGCAGTAACCGACGGGGACGATGAACAGGGTGATTAAGGCCAGGAACATTCCCCCGAAAGAGGGAATCGCCATCGGCACCATGATATCGGCGCCTCTGCCGGTGGAAGTCAAGATGGGTAAAAGAGCCAGTATTGTGGTGCCTGCCGTCATCAGTGCCGGTCGAACCCGGCGAACCCCGGCTTCCACGGTGGCTTCGCGTATCTCTTCCAGGGTTTTGGGCGATTTTTTTGCGAATACCTGGTCCAAATAAGTGGCAACAATCACACCATTGTCGGATGCAATACCGAATAGGGCCAGGAAACCCACCCAGACGGCAACACTTAGATTAATCGGATGCACCTGGAAAAGTTCCTGCATGTTCACACCGAAAACAGGAAAATTCATAAACCACGACTGACCGTAAAGCCAGATCAAAATAAACCCCCCGGCCCAGGCAACAACGATCCCGGAAAAAACCAGGAATGTGGTGGATGCCCGCTTAAACTGGAAGTAAAGCAGCAGGAAAATGACAAAAAGCGCCAACGGCAGTATGAGCATTAATTTCTCCTCCGAACGGACCTGGTTCTCATAACTGCCGGCAAAGGTGTAATCGATACCCGTGGGTCGTTCAAATTCACCGGAATCTTCTTTATGTTTCAAGTACCTTTGTGCTTCTTCCACCACATCCACTTCGGCGAAACCGGGTTTTTTATCGAAAAGGACGTAACCAACCAGGAAGGTATCTTCACTTTTGATAACCTGGGGTCCGCGTACATAGTTGATTTTTACCAACTGGCCCAGTGGGATTTGAGCACCGCCGGGCGCAGGCACCAGGATTCTTTGAAGGGATTCCAGGCTGTTCCGCAGTTCCCGCATGTACCGCACCCTCACCGGGTAACGCTCCCGTCCTTCCACGGTGGTTGTGATTTGTTTCCCTCCAATTGCCACTTCGATCACCTTCTGAACCTTTTGGATATGGATACCGTAGCGGGCAATGGCTTCCCGCTGAATCCCGATTTCCAGGTAAGGCTTTCCGATGATACGGTCCGCAATAACGGCCGATGGCTCGACCGAAGGCACCTCTTTGAGATATTTTTCAAATAGAAGGCCCACTTTTTCAATGGTTTCCAGGTCCGGTCCCTTGATCTTGATGCCCATGGGCGCGCGCATGCCGCTCTGGAGCATTACGATGCGGGCCGAAATGGGCTGTAAAAAAGGGGCCGACGTGGTGCCGGGAATCTTTCCGGCTTTTAAAATTTCATCCCAGATGTCTTTGGATGACTGAATACCCGGCCACGCCTTCCTGTCGGGGTTCAAATCCGGGTCCAGGGCCGGCCGCCATAACCGGAACGGGTAACCGGCGCTGTCCGGGATTAAATTCCCCCCGTCATCCCGGAGGTATTTTCCTTGAACCTGGTAAGGCTCACCGTCTGGGCCGGGCAAGGGAGCGCCGTCCTCACCCCGAACAAAATCCTCCTGGCCCGGGTCGAAACGGAACCGCATCCGCCTACCGCTGTTGTTTACTTTGTACTGCGGTTTGTAATTGATAACCGTCTCGATCATGGACACCGGCGCCGGGTCCAGGGGAGTATCGGCCCGTCCCAGTTTTCCCACCGCGGTATCCACTTCGGGAATCCCGGCAAAGCCCATGTCTTGCTTCTTTAGAATGTCCAACGCCTCGCCTATGGACGCATGCGGCATGGTGGTGGGCATGTATAGAAACGAACCTTCATCCAGGGGAGGCATAAATTCCTTTCCAAAACCGGGGAATTTATGCGCTATATAGGATATGGGTGCGAAACGTTTGATGGGATCAGGGAACCAGCCGAAAAAGGTATTGAATCCCAACCAACTCAACGCACCAAAAAAAATTAACACTCCAACCACCGCGACAAATAATCCTTTATGGCCCAGCACCCAGTGCAGCAGCCTGCCGTAGATGCGCTCAAAAAAACGGAATAAAGCAAGAATACCACCGATGATTACCGCCACAAAAAGAAAATTAAGAAACAGTCCCTTTTCCGGCCCCAGGGGCAGCCAGTGTTTGGCCAGGATGATTCCTACTACAAAAACCGCCAGGAAATTTATTCCCTTTTTTACCTGCTTTTGCACACCCGGTGAAACCCGTTTCTCAAACAAATGGTATCCTCCCACCATTACCAGTATCAAACCGATCCACCAGGATAGGAAAAAGATGGCGATAAGTCCGATGAGCATCCCGGCGATGGAAAAGACTTCTTTCAGTTTGCGGGATGGTTTTTTGCCGGCCAGCAGCAATTGGGCATAAGGGGGAATAATCACCAGCGCCACGATAATTGAGGCGATCAATGCAAAGGTTTTGGTAAAAGCAAGGGGTTTGAAGAGTTTTCCTTCCGCCGCTACCATGGTAAAGACCGGCAAGAAACTGACCACCGTGGTAGCCACTGCCGTCAGCACGGCGCTTCCCACTTCACGAGTGGCGCGGAATACCACCTGCAGGCGGTTCTCACCGGTCCCGGCACGGTCGAGGTGTCTTACGATATTTTCGACGATCACAATGCCCATGTCCACCATTGTTCCTATGGCAATGGCTATACCGGAAAGCGCCACGATATTGGCGTCCACATGGAAATATTTCATGGCAATAAAGGACATCAGCACCGCCAGGGGCAGCAGCCCTGAGATTAGTACGGAGCTCCTCAGGTTCATCAACATCAGGAGCACTACGATGATGGTCACCAGGATTTCTTCCGTTAATGCGGTATTGAGGGTGCCCAGGGTTTCATAGATCAGGCCGCTTCGGTCGTAAAAGGGAACGATCTTGACCTGGCTGACCCGTCCGTCTGCCAGTGTTTTTTTGGGGAGGCCCGGGGCGATTATTTCGATTTTTTTCTTAAGGTTTTTGATTGCTTTCAAAGGGTTATCACCGTACCGCACTACTGCCACTCCGCCCACGACTTCGGAACCTTCCTTGTCCAGTGCGCCGCGCCGCAGCGCCGGGCCGAGGGTCACTTTAGCGATGTTTTTTATATATATCGGGACATTCTCGTTCATCTTTATAACGGAATTTTCAATGTCCCCGATATTCTTAACAAATCCCAACCCACGTATCATGTATTCCACTTTGTTGATCTCGATGGTACGGGCCCCCACATCCAGGTTGGACATTTTGACGGCTGAGAATACTTCCTCCAGGTTTACGTTGTAGGCACGCATGGCATCCGGGTCTACATCGATTTGATACTCCTGTATAAATCCACCTATCGACGCCACTTCACTGATACCGTCGGCCGAAAGCATGGCGTAGCGGACATACCAATCCTGGATGGTGCGCAGCTCGTGCAGGTCCCACCCACCGGTGGGATTGCCCGCTTCATCCCGGCCCTCCAGCGTGTACCAGAATATTTGCCCCAACGCGGTGGCGTCCGGGCCCAACGTGGGCTTCACATTCTGCGGCAGCGTCCCCGCGGAAAGACTGTTCAACTTTTCCAATATCCGCGACCGGGACCAGTAAAAATCCACTCCCTCTTTGAAAATAACATAAATAGAGGAAAACCCGAACATGGAGTAACTGCGCACGGTTTTAACTCCAGGAACCCCCAGCAGCGAAACGGTCAGCGGATAGGTGACCTGGTCCTCTATGTCCTGGGGGGACCGGCCCATCCACCTGGTAAA
>JAGLQA010000402.1 GCA_023137075.1 Candidatus Aminicenantota bacterium | reverse complement strand
CCGATATCGGGGATGGCATCGACGGGCACGGGGTCACGCTTAAGGCCACCCAGGTCCCAATCAAAGGGCGCTACCATAACTCCCCAGAACAGGATGCCAATCACCAATAGGGTCACGACCAATTTATTTTTTAGAAAGAATAGGATTACCCGGTCGAGAAGAGAATTCTTTTCATTCATTTTTCTTCCTTTTTCTCTTTAATTAGCGGTTCGACGGAATCTTTGCACAACAGCATGGATGCCCCGAAATATGGATTCCGCGTTTCTTCGTTTTTCTGCAGCCAATAAGCGCCCTTTTTGTCAAACGCCATGGGACAATGGAAACGGTAAATCGCTGTTTTTCCACTGCCAAAGGTCTTTATCACCTGGGTTAGGGGTTCGGTCAACACCTCGAACTGCACCCGCGCCGCTTCAATATCACCCGCCTGTACCAGCTTCCGGCTGCCCCCGGTTAATATTTTCTGCCGCTTCATCCAATCCATGTGAGCGCTACCGGTTAGAAGTTTCATATCCACATCTTTTAATGCCTTCAATAATTTATCTGCCCCTTGCTTCGCTTCCGCCAGGCTGTCACTGCTCAAGGCCTGCTGGATATCAAAATAAGCGCTCGCCAGTACATCGATGGACGTTTTAAAAGCAGACGGAATCTTTGCGGCGGGCTCATGTTTGTGTTCCTTTTGCTTTTTTGAAGTACCTGAAGGCGCAGCCTCCGGGTGACCATGTTGATGTCCCGGAGCGGGCGCACCGCCCTCAGGCGACATCATGGAAGGTTTCGCCTGGATCTGAAGGTCACTGTCGATTTTAAACGCACCGTTTATTACGACCTGTTCACCCTCTTTCAGTCCTTCTTTCACCAGGTAATAATCACCGGCCCGCGGTCCCAGGACAATTTCTTTTCCTTCGAATATTCCCTCTTTCCCCGTCACCGCCACGTAAACCACCGCCCGTGTACCGGTAACCAGGGGGGCGGAAGCGGGAATCACCAGGGGCGCTTCATTATCCCTTGTGACAGCGGCAATATACCCCAATTTTTCAGCCTTCACCAGCGGCATTCCGCAAACATCACACTTGCCGGGCCGGTCTTTAATGACTTCCGGGTGCATGGGTGATATCCATTTGCCGGCCAATTCAGGATCCATCACCTTTCCCGATACGGATAACTTCGAGCGTACAACGGCATGAACAAACATTCCGGGTTTCAATTTATATTGGGGATTGGGCACATTGACCCGGACCTTTATGGTGTGGGTTTTAGAATTCAACACCGGGTCGATAAATGAAATCCTGCCTTTAAACATTTCACCGGGGTAGGCTTCGGTTTCAAATTCTACGGTTTGCCCGTAACGGATCCAGGTGAGGTCCGATTCGTAAGCATCCAATTTTATCCACACATTGGAAAGATCGGCAATAGTATATATTTTACTG
Organism: Candidatus Aminicenantota bacterium; assembly: GCA_023137075.1. GTDB lineage: Bacteria > Acidobacteriota > Aminicenantia > UBA2199 > UBA2199 > JAGLQA01. The sequence goes on along the minus strand of JAGLQA010000402.1, from coordinate 1,128 downwards.
CCGGTTTTTACATACATTCCTTCGACGGCATTTTTGTGAATGACTATTCCGCTCATGGGTGAATAGATGGTGAGGTGGTCCGTGGTTTTGCCCCGGTTCTCGATGGCCCGGATCTGTTCCGGGGGTATCCCCCACAGTTTGAGTTTTTCACGGGCGGCGGCCACGGTGGACTTACCGGAGCCGAATTTTTTGAAGGTTTTTAACGCCTGCAAAAGCTCCTGCTGGGCAGTGATCAATTGAGGACTATAGAGGGAAACCAGGTGGTCTCCTTTCCTTACCGTTATCCCGGTATAATCGACGTAGAGCCGATCCAGCCGTCCGGGTACGCGGGACGTGATATAGCGTACCCGGGTTTCATCCTGGGTGACCTTCCCAACCATCCGTATATTCGAAGCCACAAAGCGGCGCTCCACCGGTGCGGTTTGAATGGCCGCCAGTTTAATTGCTCCAGGCGAAAGTTTCAACTGACGGGGTCCCAATTCTTCCTCACCACCACCTTCTACCGGTACCAGGTCCATCCCGCAAAGGGGACATTGCCCTGGTTTGGGCTGCCGGATCTGGGGATGCATGGAACAGGTCCATACCTGCTCCTTTGCAGCGGTGGAAGCGGCTTCCTTCCCATGCCGGTGTGAGGCAGGTTCGCTGCTTTTGCCGGAACCACCGCGAAAAATAAATCCCAGCAAAAAGGCCACAACGATTAATATGATTACAAACTGGCGATACGACGATTTCCATAACTCTTTAAAGGTATTTATTATACGTTTCATTCTGACTCCTCACTCCCTACTTCTTACTGATTTCGCTTCCTACCAGCATTTCCAGTTCCGCCAGCCGCTGCATCCGGTTGGTTTTTGCCCGTTCGAATTCCAGTTTAAAAGCCAGCAGTATTCGCTGGGAATCGATAAAATCCATGAAGTCGGCTGTTCCTGATTCAAAGGCGGAGCGTGTGACCTCCAATGCCTGCTGCGCCCGTGGTAAAAGGGAATCCCTGTAAAGGCACATTTTCCGTTTGGCATCGTTGTATTTAAAAAACACCATTTCCAGCCGGGTCAGGAGGTTATTTTCACTTTCCTTTCTCCGGTTCAGCACTGCGCGGTACCTGGCTTTGGCCTCATTAACCGAGGCTTT
>JAGLQA010000401.1 GCA_023137075.1 Candidatus Aminicenantota bacterium | reverse complement strand
CACTCCCAGGGAAAAATCGGGGTAATAGCTCTTTTTTGCCAGTTTGATACCGCTTTGAGCTTTTGCAGCGGTGGAATCGATGGCTTTCAATGCCGGGTTATGTTCTTTTAATAGGTCGGCCAGTTGTTTATTAGAGAGTTGAGGCGTCTCGGTAGATATTTCCTTTGGGTGAGGCAGGGGGGCGTCGAGGGGGCGGTTCAGGATGGCATTCAAACGGGCTTCCAGGGGACGTAAACGTTCCTTTGCGGTTTGTAACCGGTCCAGCAATTTATCCAGTTCCACCTGGACCCTGACCAGGTTGGAATAAGGCGTGGCAGCAGTTTTGTATTTGGCCCGGATGGCTTCCTCCAGGTATTCAATTAACCGGAAGTTCTCTTCCAGGACAGAGATGGTCTGCATCGCATAGTAGTAATCATAATAGACTTCTTTAACCCGGTAAAAGAGCGTCAATTTAACGGTTTCATAGCGTTGTTTCTCAGCGTTGGCAGCTTCTATGGCGGCATTTCCTTTTAGTTTCAGTTTTCCGAACCAGGGGAACATCTGCATCAAACCGATTTTTTGTTGTTGTGGGCCAACGCGGGTTTCGATTTCTTGTATAAAATAGGCAAAGGTCAGTTGTGGGTTGGGGAGCGCCCGCACCTGGGGAACCCTCTGCAGTGCGGCTTGCCACTGTTCGAATGCCGCTTTCAAACCCGGGTTATCCAGGGCGGCCTTTGCCAGCAGTTCCTGCAGCCTGGATTTTTCAGTTACTTCCCCTTTTTCCGGCGATTGGCGAGGCTGTGATGCCGGGAAGGAAGCGGTTAAGAAAAGGGAGAACAACAATATGACCCATTTTATGTTACTTATGTTTGAAAAATTTTTTTTCACCGGTTCTTCTCCTTATTTTTCCATGTGTTCCATGGGCTCATCTTTTTTTATGAAACTTTTGACTCTTCAGGTTCGAACATATCTTTGCCCACCCCGCATAACGGGCAGACCCAATCATCGGGAATGTCTTCAAAAGCGGTTCCCGGCGCCACACCATTATCCGGGTCTCCTTCTGCCGGATCGTAAATATAACCACAAGCTGTACAAACATATTTTTTCATTTTATCCTCCTAAAATTTTTTGATATATAGACTCTTTTCATATTTTTAACCTAATAAGATCAAACTGACGGCCATTACCATCATACCGAACACCACACCATAAACGGAAAGGTGATGTTCGCCGTACTCCCTGGCAGCGGGAAGCAATTCATCCAGGGAAATGAATACCATAATTCCCGCTACCGCTGCGAATAGAATTCCAAATACCAGGTCGTTAAGAAAGGGCATCAGTATTAGATAGCCCACCAATGCCCCTACCGGTTCGGCTAATCCCGAAAGAAAGGAGTAAATAAACGCCTTTTTCTTATTACCGGTGGCATAATATATAGGAACCGAAACGGCGATACCTTCCGGGATATTGTGGATAGCAATGGCAATGGCGATAGGAATACCCAGCTTGATGTCTTTTAACGCACTTATAAAAGTGGCCAGGCCTTCGGGGAAATTGTGGATAGCTATGGCCAGCGCCGCCATTATTCCCATCCGGTATAATTTTTTAAAGTCGGCGGGACGTTCCTTACTGTTCATCTCCTCTACCCTATGAATTTCATGGGGATTTTCAAAAGAGGGAACCAATTTATCCACCAGGGCGATTAAAAGGATACCACTAAAAAATGCCCCGGCTGTGGCCCAGTTACCGCCGGTCTTACCCAGTTCGCTCACCAGGGCGTGATTGGCTTGCGTAAACAACTCCACAAAGGATACATAGATCATCACCCCAGCGGAGAACCCTAAAGAAACCGATAGTAACCGGGTATTGGTCCTGCGGGCAAAAAAAGCGGCGGCACTGCCGATACCCGTGGATAAACCGGCAAACACCGTCAGCCCGAAAGCAATTAATACAGTCGATAATTCCATCTGTCATTAAAACTAAGAGTTTTTAGCAGGTTGATTAATTTTTGTTCACTAATGGGTCTATTCAGGTATCCTTCACAGCCGCTTTCAAAGTTTTCATCGCTGCTTTTACTAATCCCGGCAGCAGTGGTCATCATTATTTTAATCCCGTCGAGGGGGTGAATTCCTTTCACTTTTTCGATTATGCGGATCTGTCTCAACGTCTCCCTGCCCTCCGCTTCGGATATCATATGGCATATCAGGTCGTAGGGTTTTCCTTCTTGCAGTGCCGATCGAAAGGCTGCTACAGCCTCTTTACCGGTAACAACAATAACTGTTTCCCCAAAGGGGGCAAGCATCTGGCACAGCCCCTGTCCTACAGAAGGATTATCGTCCACGATTAACATCTTTAAGAATTTCTCCTTTTTTGCTGCCGGTTTCTTTTGAGCCACTGCATTAACCTCCTGCAACGTAATTTTTTCTCATATCCATTGTATGCAATACCGGTGCCAACATGGCTTCGAGGCGATTTATCCCCTGCCGGCGGGCATCTCGCCGCTATCAACTTTGGGGAAAGGGTGGAACATTTCGGCAAACTATAATCCCGGTAAACGGGGAAAGTCCTTAATAAAAAGGTTTTCTCCAACCGGAACAACCGGGAACCCAGGAACAAATGTTCCCCCCCCCCTCATAAATTTATTTGATTTTAATTAACCCCGGCTTTTAAAAAATCTATTGCTGCTTTTTCGGATAATTGATCCTTTACGTTTACAATAATATTATACTCTCCCTGCTTCAGCCAATTAAATGATAAGGATATGGAGACTGTATCTTCTTTTGCTGAAAATATTTTATTCTCTTCCAGCAAAATTTCACCACCCGCTGTTTTAATTTGAATATTGATTGATATCTTCCCTCTAAAATCACCTTCTTCTTTTTCCATAAAAAAATCAGAAATAATCATTGACAGGGTTTTGTCCTGAAATTTTAATTTTTTTATTTTAATTGACGATGTTTTAACTTTTTTCTTTTCAAGATACTCCCGTAAATAATCGGCTCTAAAATTGTCATCATAGTATATCTTGTAGTCTTTATTTTTTACCATTACTTTAATCTTTCCCCTTTTTCCAGGATCTTCAGGCGAGTAAGTCAACATGTATAGGATATCCTCCTTTTCTACTATTTTATTCAAAGCTGTGTTGATTTTGTTTGAGACGATTAGTTCACCCCCCGTCTTCCTTGTTATCTCTTTTAAACTGTTTTCTATGTCGGTTGAAACCCCTTTTAATTCCATGGAGGTATCCGGCATCATTTCCCTATAAGTCCTGAAAAAAACAGA
>JAGLQA010000400.1 GCA_023137075.1 Candidatus Aminicenantota bacterium | reverse complement strand
CGTTAATGGTTTTCGTGTATTTCTATGTTGGCTTTACCCACGAATTTTCTTGAGGATCCCTAATTGTAAGATTAACACCTTCTGACAGGCGTAATCCACAGCAGTAGAGTAGTGTAAATCTTCTTACCTCCCCGGATTTACTATTTTATAATTATAATTAAAAACATTTTCCGGGAATTATTCGGTTTTATAAAAAAAGAATGGGAAAACCATATTGAAATTTCCGGTATTTTTATGTATAGTATTACTATGATTCAGACAGGAAATGTTTTGCCGGTGTGGTAACCGAATCGGCTTGTTTTATCGAGCGAAAAAATTTAATCGAAAATAAAATGATCTTAAGGAGTTAACCATGTTTGATGCAAAAACCTACGAAACAAGAAGAGAATTACTGAAAAAAGATGTAAAAGAGGGCTTGATCCTTTTGCCCGGTAATGGGGAAAGCCCCATGAATTACGCGGCCAACCCCTATCCCTTTCGCCAGGATAGTACTTTCTTATATTTCTTCGGTATCGATAAACCGGATTTTGCCGGGCTGATCGATGTGGATGAGGATAAAGATTATCTCTTCGGGACCGACTTTACCATAGATGACATTATCTGGATGGGGCCGCAGCCGTCGGTCAAGGAATTGGCCGCAGGAGTGGGTGTCAGCCATACCGCGGACCAGGCAAAACTGAAAGAACTACTTGAAAAAGCGGTTTCCGCGGGAAGAAAAATCCAATACCTGCCACCTTACCGGGCCGAGACCCAGGTGAAAATCGCCGAGTGGTTGGGGATCTCGAATGAAAAGGCCAAGAAGGATGTTTCGCTCGAATTAATCAAGGCAGTAGTGAAGCAGCGGGAGATCAAGTCTGACGAAGAGGTGGCGGAGATCGAGAAGGCGCTAAATATTTCTTTCGATATGTATGCCGCCATTATGAAGACGGCAAAACCCGGCATGTACGAGAGGGAAATCACCGGCAAGATCGAAGGGATTGTCGGTTCTTACGGCGGATTGATCTCTTTCCCGGTTATTTTATCCATTCACGGCGAAACCCTCCACAATCACTACCACGGCAACCGGATGAAAAAGAACGATCTGTTAGTGGCCGATTCCGGTGCCGAGTCTCCCCTGCATTATGCGTCGGATATAACCCGGTCATTTCCGGTAGGCGGAAGATTTACCCCAGAGCAAAAAGACGTTTACCAGGTGGTGCTTGAAGCGCAAAAAACCGCTGTTGAAGCGATTAAACCCGGAAAACCGAACCGGGAAATTCACCTGCAAACCGCCGCGGTAATTGCCCGGGGCATGAAAGACATGAAATTGATGAAAGGGGACGCGGAAACAGCCGTAAAAGAGGGCGCCCACGCCCTGTTCTTCCCCCATGGGTTGGGCCATATGCTCGGTCTCGATGTTCACGATATGGAAAGCCTGGGTGAAAACCATGTCGGTTACGATGATACCGTGGAGCGAAGCGCCCAATTCGGCCTGGCCTATTTACGCCTGGCAAAAGAGTTAAAACCCGGTTTTGTACTAACAGTAGAGCCCGGCATCTATTTTATTCCCGCCTTGATCGACCAGTGGAAAGGGGAAAATAAATTCGCCGAATTTATCGATTATAACCGGGTGGAACAATTTAAAAATTTCGGCGGTATTCGCATCGAGGATGATGTGCTGGTCACAGCCGCCGGTCACCGGGTCTTAGGAAAACCCATTCCTAAGGAAGTAGAAGAGATCGAGACGATTATGGGATAGGGGAATATTCCCGGAAGGAGCATAATGAAAAAGATAAAAACTTTCTTAAAAACAACCATACTGGGTGGTTTAATCGTCATCCTGCCCGTGCTGTTGACTCTTTTATTTATCAGGTGGGCCGTTAATATCATTACCGGTATCATCGGCCCCATTACCGTGTTGTTTGTGGACAAATTTCACCTGCACAAAACGGCTGCCGACATCCTGGTCATTTTTATCATTATCCTGGTTTGTTTTATTATCGGCTTAGTGGTAAAAACAAAAATGGGCAAATTTCTTTACCGGGTGATTGAGAAACGAATCCTGAAAGTAGCCCCCGGCTATTCGCTATTCAGAGAGACCATTAAGCAGTTTCTCGGCCAGGAGAAAGCTCCTTTTTCTTCGGTTGCCTTAGTGCGGGTCTTTGAAAACAGTACGTTGATGACCGGTTTTGTCACCGATGAGCATCCTGACGGTCGCTTCACGGTATTTGTCCCTTCCGGGTTAAATCCCACTTCCGGTATCATTTACCACCTGGAAAAAGAGTATGTTCACTTAGTCGATGCCTCGGTCGAGGACACCATGCGATCTATTATTAGCTGCGGTGCGGGATCGGAAAATCTCATAACGAATTATCTTAAAGGAGAAAAAAATGAAAACAAGTAATTTAACAGCAATTATCGAAACCGATAAAGGCGAAATCAAGTTGGATCTTTTTGATGAAGAGGCGCCCCTTACGGTAGGCAATTTTGTTAACCTATCCCTGAGAGGTTACTACAACAACTTTAAATTCCACCGTGTTATCGAAAACTTCATGATCCAGGGCGGGTGTCCTTCCGGCACCGGCACCGGTGGTCCCGGTTACAAATTCGAAGATGAGTTCAAACCGGAACTATGCCACGATAGCCCCGGCATTCTTTCCATGGCCAATTCCGGGCCCGGCACAAACGGCAGCCAGTTTTTCATCACCCACGTCCCCACGGACTGGCTGGATCAAAAGCACTCGGTTTTTGGCCAGGTGAAAGGTGAGGAAGACCGGGCTGTTGTTAATAATATTGCCCCGGGAGATAAAATCAACCGGGTTACCATTGAAGGCGATACCGCCCCCCTGAAGAAGAAGATTCAATCCCGCTTAAATGATTGGAACCGCATCCTGGATCAAAATTTCCCCCATCTTGAAAAAGCCTGATTATTAGGCGGCGCGGCCTGGTATATGGAAAAGATTGCCGTCTTATTAAATCCCTCTGCCGGCAAAGGAAAATCTCTAAAGAGAAAAAGTAAAGTCGAACATTCGCTTCGTTCTGCCGGCATACCTTACGATTTATTTGTCTCCGGCAGCGAAGAACATTTGCGCCGGTTGGCCCGCCAATCCGTCGATGATTACGGCATGGTGGTCGGGGTTGGCGGGGACACCACCTTCAAGATTATTGCCGGGGAGATTTTGAAAAACGGCAGCCGGAGCAGGTCAAAGCCCATGTCTATATTGGGGATGGTCGGCGCCGGTTCGGCCAACGATATTGCCCGCGGCCTGGGTGTCCTGGAAGTCGAATCCCTGTGTGAAGCCATCCGGGCGGGAGTGACCCGGGATATGGATGTGGGCTGCTTAAGAGACAACGGCAGGGAGGAACCGCTGTGGTTTTTCGGCAGCCTGAGCGCCGGTCTCGGCACCACGGTCAACCGGTATATCGAGACTTTCTGCCTGAAGCATCCGCGGCTGGCAAAATTTTCCCTGTCCGGCCAGGTTCTGCCCGGTGTTTTAGCCGTATCCCGTTCCTTTTCGCGGGGCCTGGTTCCGATGGAAGCCGAACTTGAATACGGCGGCACAACCAGGCGAATCATCTTCTCTCTTTTAGTGTTTTCCAACATCCCTTTTTATGCCAATGGTTTGGCTTTCCACCCCGCTATTTCTCCCTTTGACGGGCGATTGGATGCGGTGGTCATTCACACGGATTCCTTCCGGCAGACGCTGAAATTTGCCTATCGATTAGGTAGAGGGAATCATCGACAGGAAAAGGCATTTGAAATGATTTCGTCACCGGCTTTTCGTCTTACCTGTCCACAGCCTTTCGATATTCAAGCGGATGGAGATATTATCACCGGTCTGCAATCCCTTGAGGTTTCGCTGCTTCCCGGCGCCCTGAAGGTTTTCAGCACGGTTAAGCGTGGTCAGGCGGAGTTTTAAATGGATGAACGAAACTGCCGGAAAGTATTATTGCGTCCGGGAGGTACCGCATGGTAGATTTTATGGAAAATTATCGGCCACTTAAAAAAGATGTGTGGCAGGGACGGGTCGATGACCCGGAAGACAAAGACTCTTTCCGCTGGCACCAGGTGGTAAAGCCCATCGATTTATCAAACCCTGCGGGGAAAATTATGGCAATTTTCCCAGAGGCTGCTCAAAAAAAGAAGCAGCCGCAGGGTATCGGCCCGGAAAACAGGGGCTTCTGTTTTTTGGGATTTTGCTGCGATGAAGGAGTCAAACGGAATCCGGGCCGGGCCGGTGCTGCGCGTGCGCCGATAATGATTCGGCGGGAGATGTCGAACTTCCCCCATATTTTCCCGGGAGGAACCGGGATTTATGATGCCGGCGACATCCATTGTACCGATAAAAACCTCGAGTTGGCCCAGGCGGCCCTATCCGGAGTTGTACAAAAAATAGTATCCCTGAACCTCTTCCCTGTTTTGCTAGGAGGCGGTCATGAAATCGCCTATGGTCATTTTAAAGGAATAAAAGAGGCAATGTCAAAGATACCCGGGATGGAAGACAGGCAAATCGGCATCGTTAATTTTGATGCCCATTTTGATCTCAGGCCCTATGATAAGGGAGCCAATTCCGGCACGATTTTTTTACAGATCGCGGATTTGTGCCGGGCGGAAAACAGGAAATTTTCTTATTTTTGTCTGGGTATTCACAAATACTGCAATACCCTGCGCCTGTTTAAAACCGCGGATCAACTTGGTGTTCGATATATCATGGCCAAAGACATGGGCGAGGAGAACACGGCGGAGAACCTGGGCCAATTGGATGATTTCCTGCAAAATCAGGATATGGTTTACCTCACCATATGCGCCGATGTTTTTTCTTCCGCTTATGCTCCGGGAGTTAGCTCACCGCAGCCCTTCGGCCTCTTTCCTGAAACCGTCCTGATTTATTTAAAACATGTCATTCGATCCGGTAAGGTGATTGGTTTTGATATTGCCGAAGTATCGCCCAGGTTTGATGAGGACAATCGCACGGCCAGGCTGGCAGCCATCGTTATCTTTGCTCTCATCAACACAATGCTCTCCCAATAAT
>JAGLQA010000040.1 GCA_023137075.1 Candidatus Aminicenantota bacterium | reverse complement strand
TAAAAAATGCCTCTTGATTTTGACAGAAACTGAATTCGATGCTATACTTATGATGTAAAGCAATGTACTCCAATGGAGGTCTTTATGGCCGAGGGTCTTGATATAGATGATGTTATTGATGTTGAAGGCGGCGTTAGCCTAGCCACCGAAAAGAAAGTAAAGAAGCCTAAAATGTATAAGGTACTCATCTATAACGACGACTACACCTCCATGGAATTTGTTGTTGAGGTTTTAATCTCTATTTTCAATAAACCGCGAGCCGAAGCCACTCGTATCATGTTGGACGTTCATAAAAAAGGAAAAGGTATATGCGGAGTATATACCTACGATATCGCGGTTACGAAAGTCAACCGGGTTTATAAGTTCGCACGACTTTACGAATATCCGCTGAAAAGCGATATCGAAGAAGAGTAAAAAGGAAAAATGAAAGTAAACAACGAATTAAACAAAATAATAACCACTGCCTTCGCTGAAGCAAAATCGTTCTACCATGAATATATAACCCCCGAACATATCCTCTATGCCTCCCTCTCCTCTAAGCAGGGCAGCGATATTATCTCGAACTGCGGCGGTGACGTTGACAGAATAAAAAAAGACTTAGAGATTTTTTTGAAAGGCGAACATATCCCGGTCGTTAAAGGAGTGGAACCGATACAATCCGAGGGATTCCAGAATGTGATAGAGAACGCGATGCTCCATGTCGCGTCTTCAGGTAAAGAGGAACTCGATATCGGCGACGTATATGCCGCCCTCTTTTATGAAAAGGAATCCTTTGCGGTCTCTTTCTTAGAGCAGGACGGTATTTCCCGGTTCAGCATCTTGAACTATATATCCCACGGTATCTCCGTTGCGAACGAGTCGGAGGCCGAGTATATCGAAAAGGAAGAGCAGAAGGTTGTCGATAAACCGGGGCAAGAAAAAAAAGAGAAAAAGAAAAAACGATTCCTCGAACTTTACACCACCGAATTGACTGAAAAAGCGAGAAGGGGTGAGATAGACCCGATCATAGGCAGGGAAGACATAATCGAGAGAACCGTCCAGATTTTATGCCGCCGGTTAAAGAATAACCCGATCCATGTCGGGGAACCTGGCGTCGGAAAAACCGCCATCACGGAAGGATTGGCAATTCGTATCTCCGAGGACAGGATACCCGACCCGATAAAAGGCGCCAAGATCTTCATGCTGGATATGGGCGGCCTGCTGGCAGGCACCAAATACAGGGGTGATTTTGAAGAGAGGATGAAACGGATCATCAAAGAACTCCTGGAAGAAGAAAAGGCCATCCTCTTTATCGACGAGATTCACAACGTGGTGGGCGCCGGAGCAGTATCCGGCGGTTCGTTAGACGCCTCCAACATCCTCAAGCCCGCCCTTGCTTCCCGGAAATTGCAGTGCATCGGTTCAACCACCTATGAGGAGTATAAGAAGTATTTTGAACGGGACAGGGCCCTTTCGCGGCGCTTTCAAAAGATAGATATACCCGAACCCGGGGTAGACGAAACTATAGATATCCTATCGGGATTAAAAGAACATTACGAGGAATTCCACGGTGTCTCCTATACGGATTCCGCCTTAAAAGCCGCAGCCGAATTGTCAAATAAATACATAAACGATCGTTTCCTTCCGGACAAGGCCATCGATGTGATCGACGAGGTGGGCGCTTATATCCGCATGAACCGAAGCAAAAAAAAATCGAAAAAAGTAAAAATCGACCGGGAAGAGATCGAGAAAGTAGTGGCAAAAATGGCCCGCATTCCTGAGAAGAGCGTTTCGGAATCGGAGAACCTGAAACTGAGAAAGATCGAAGCGGAATTAAAGACAGAGATCTTCGGCCAGGATGAAGCCATAAGGCTGGTTGCAGAAGCGATTAAACGCTCACGGGCCGGTTTCCGTGATCCGGATAAACCCGTTACCTCCATGCTGTTTGTCGGTCCCACCGGTGTGGGCAAAACAGAATTGACCCGGCAATTGGCACGAATCTTAGGCATCACACTCCACCGTTACGATATGAGTGAGTACCAGGAAAAGCACACGGTTGCCAGGCTTATAGGGGCGCCCCCGGGATATGTGGGCTTCGACCAGGGAGGACTCTTGACCGAAGCCATCCGCAAAACACCCCACGCGGTGCTCTTATTGGACGAGATTGAAAAAGCGCACGCCGATATCTTTAATACGCTTTTACAGATCATGGATTATGCCACCCTGACCGACAATACCGGGAAGAAGGCCGACTTTCGAAACGTGATTATTATCATGACATCGAATGCCGGGGCCCGGAGATTAGGGCAGCCGAAAATCGGTTTTGATGAACAAGCCGTGAATAAAAGCGCGATCAATGAAGCGGTCGATAAATTCTTTTCCCCTGAATTCCGCAACCGGTTGGACAAGATCGTATCCTTTAATCAATTAGATGAACATTTAGTGCTGCGGATAGTTAAGAAGAACATCGATGAATTTAAAACATTGTTGGCGGAGAAAAACATCGCGCTTCATATCACTACCCGGTGTTACAAATGGCTGGCCAAAAAGGCGTACTCGAAACTCTTCGGAGCAAGGGAAGTGGCCCGGATCGTTGAGGATAAGATCAAGTCTTATTTTGTCGATGAGGTGCTCTTCGGGAAATTATCGAAAGGCGGAAAAATCACGGCCGACATCAAAAGAGACGATGTGGTTTTCCGGCACGCAAAAAACAAGTAACCGGTCTTTCCATTTTCCGGCAAAATATTTTTCAACAACTCTGTAAACAATTAAATATAGGTTGTTTATAGGAGAGTTAAAATCCCCCTTCCGCCATGTCACTCTTCTATAATAATTCCATCTTTCTAAACACCGCCCTACTATTCGCACCCTGCGGATATATTCCCAATTTCTCATAAACCTAATTTCCCCAATTCAGTCGATAATTAAAGATTTTCCTTAAATTATTTCACAAATTTCCCAAATACTACTCATCTTGTCTCGTTTAAATCGATCTTTATGAACAGCAAAACAAAGTAAATGAGTGGGGCGAGAGAAACCGACATAAACCATTTTTGTCGATTGTTTTTTTCTAACGTCTATTTCATGCCCTTTCATATTTTTTTTTCCGATAACAAGATTATGTTTTTCCCCAAAAAATGATTTAGTAAGTCTTGGAAATTCATAATTTTTATCATAATATGTTTCCATATAAAGAGTTGCCATATGTGTTTTTCCTTTTACCGAATGAACTGTTCCTACTTTAACTTTAATTCCATTTTCTTTGTTTTGATAAATATTATTCCTTTTATTATCTTGTTCTTCCGATGACTTTTCAGAATTCTCAATTACCGCGCCTTGATTTATATTACTTATAAAATCCTTTGTTTCCCGGTTCAATCCATTTATTTCAAATACTTCTTTTAGAAAGCTTGGAATATAATTTTTTATTTCAAAAAAAGCATCCTCAACGTTCCCTTTTATCACTCCGAAAGACCAATTAAAAAGCTTTAACTTAAATTCTTCATATTTTCCGGGAAATTTTTCATGCTTCCCGGGAAATTTTTCTTTCAAAGAATTTAAAAAAATTCTCTTTGTATAATTTCTATCATTTTCATCTTTTTTATTCTCAAATCTTAAAATTCTTAAAAAAGCATTGAAAATATTGTTCCTTATTGGTTCAAGTATTTTTTTTTCTTCATCATAAAAAAGTAAATAGCTTTTCAAATTTGGATAATCTGTTTTGGTTTTACCTTTATCTCTATCAAAACCCTCATGATAATTTTTGATTGTTAAACCTTTATCGTTTTTCTTTCCTGTCCAGCCTACAGCACGAAAAGGATATTCATCATCTGTTGGAATCTGATCCAAATTATTTTTTTTAATAATTTTTGTAAACTCTTTAATAACATCTTTTGGTTTTTCAAAAACAATCAAATGAGGTTTAATATTTGCTTTATTGTTTCTACCTTCAATTTCTAAAAATTCTAAACCGAAATATTTAACCACATTTGCAATATTTGGTGAGAGCCTGTAGCTTCCTATTAATGGCAGTTCAATTTTTCTTTTTCCCCAAATATCATCAATTTTAACATCTCCAGAAAAAATAGCCTGATTTTTATCTCCTATCCTTTGATAATTTGATAAACTATCTCCATCATTATAAAAAATATCCTCCAGGATTTTATATTGATGAGTATCCATGTCCTGCATTTCATCCACGAAAACATATCTGAACCGTTTTTGAAGGAGCCTTTTTATTTTAGGAAATTTTTTAAGATACACATTTGCTAAAAAATAGGCATCATCAAAACACAAAACCCCTTCTATAAGTATTTGTCTTTTGAATTCAAATAACCATTTTTTCACCTTTTCTTTTTCATCTTCTGAAAAATCTAAGTAATTTTGAGGTTTGGTATTACCTCTTGGCTTTTTAAAATCTAACATTTTACCAATATTGTTTGTTAGTATATAGTTACCATTTTCGTCAAGATTTAACCTATATTTTTTATATAAATCGTTACTTCTTAAAAAATGTTTTGCATTATTTTGTTCCTGCTTGGAAAAGCCTTCTATAAAAGTATTTGGAAATTTTTCTACTTTTTCCTCATAAATTTCATTATCAATTCGATAAGGCTTCTTCTTATATCTGTTTGCATAATAAGGAATCGCTAAAAACCGGTCTACAAAACTCTGAATCGTTCCGGTAAAATTTGGATAGGAAAAAATTCTTGAACATTTTCTTCCAATCTTTTTTTTTATTTCATCAATTGCTGCATTTGTATGAGAAATAACCAGAATTCCGGAACCATCATCAAAAGGTAGATATTTTTCAAGTATCAAAAGTTTTGCCAAAAGTGCTGTTGTTTTTCCACTTCCCGGGACTGCTTGTAAATCGATTGTATCGAGATTCCTTATGAAATCTTTTCTTTCCTGATCAAAAGGCTCTCCTTGTTTAAGAAGGATTTTCTCTGCATATGAAATATCCTTGTTAGTGATTTGTACTTTTTCCGGCTGCATATTTGATGGCATCAATAAGATATTTTATTGCTTCATCGCTCTCACTGACCATTATTTCCTGGTTATCTTCTTTTAGAATCTCTGCAAAGTGTTGAGCAATAATTGCTTTTGATATTTTTCCCTTAGACAAATTTAAAACCTTTTTTTCTCCCAAAATTTGTAGATAAATATTTAACGCAATATTTTCTCTACTTTCACTCCAATTATCAAAGTGGTTATCAATATTATCAATCGCTTGTTGATAATTTTCTAATCTTTCTACTCCTTTGTCTTCTTTTTGCTCCATTAAAGCTCTTAATACAGCTTTATAAAAACCTTTTCTTAAGTTTTCGGATAAAGCGATGCAGTATTCAAGAGTCCAATATTCTGAAATAAATGTTACGACACTCTTGCAATCCTCACAATCGTATTTCTTCTTTTTTTTGTAGCGGTCTATTTCATCTTTTGTATATCCAGTGATACATAAGTTTTTTCTCTTTGTTTTATGCTTTTTTATTTTTTTAAATACATCATATTCTTCGGGTTTTAAATCCAGGTCTGTAATAACTGCAACCGGAATATTCATATGCGGTTCTTTTTTTCTTTGAAATATTTTTGCGAATCTCAAAAGAGCTGTGCTCCCAACATTAATAATAGAAACCCCTTTTTGAGTTAGATAAATCCCTATTTTCTTAGCAAGAACAGGTATTATCAATTCTTCTGCCCAACCTTCAACTAAAATCACTCCTTTTGCAAAAAACAGGTTTGCTTTTGTAACATCTAAAAATCTTTCTAAGAATTTATAATCCGGTCCTTCGAGTCTTGTATATATATTTCCCATCGGAAAAACGTTTCTATTTTCTTTTTCACAAATAATAAGATTTTCTAATTTTACTTTTGAGCCAAGATTTGGGCTGTGAGTCGTAAGAATTAATTGGATATTTTTTCGTTTTTGTAAGGATTCTATTACTCGCATTTGAGCTTGAGGGTGAAGATGGGCTTCCAATTCTTCTATTAAACCAAGACGAACTCCATGCCAATTCTTTTTTTCCAAATGAAGTAATTCGGTTGATATAAAGAGCCGGTTTAAAGTTCCCAATCCCGGGTTTATTTCATCCTTTATTAGCAGTTCTAATTTTTCAAGGATGTTCTTAAGTTCCCCTCCCACTACTTCAAATTTTGATTCTTTTGTTTCATCATAAAGCAACTGAATATACCCATCAATTTCGTCTTTCAATTCTTTCCCTTTTTGATCATGGTCAAGTGATGCGTCATCCCTATCATCTTTTCCATTAAAATATTTTTCAATAGAGTCGTTGAAATCTCTGAAAATCTTTAATAAATAGTGGCCTTTTTCTTTTCCTCTAAATGCCTCATGTTCCTTTAATATTTGAGAAAGTCTTGAGTTCTTTTTTGGTATCAGTTCAGATTTTGCGTCTCTTAAAGGTTTTAAATAAGTTGCTTTTAAGTAATCCTTCGCTTCTGCGGTTAGTTGATAACCCTCATCATCAATTCCTGCTCTAACATCAGCCGGAAAAATGCGTTCATTATTTCTTTTTACATCATAAATTAATCGCAAAAAGGTCTTCGCTTTTTCACCTTCGCTTTTCCAACCAAGCCACTCTGTGAAATTTTTTGATTCTTCATCTGATAAGCCATTAAATTTTAATTCAATCCTAAATCTTAAAGTATCTTTATTAAAATCTTCTTCCGTGATTTTAATCCATTCGTAACTATGAGTTTTTAGTACAAGCTTGATTGCATCGATAATTGCTGATTTACCGGAATCATTTTCACCAATGAGAACATTCAGCCCTTCCGAAAAACAAAGTTCCAAATCCGGTTTTTCTAAATTAAGATTATCATTTCCAGACCCAAATAGTCTAAAATTCCAGAGTTTTAGTTCTGATAAATACATGATTAGTGAGCTATATTAACTCCCACTACTTCTTTGATAACTTTTTGTAGTAGTGCCGTTACCCCTCGTTGATGAGCAGCATGTTCAAGGTAGGAATTATCAAGCTTCTCATACTGAACTCTTATCACCCCCAATACATCATTCCATTGCCGTTCCGACACACCTCCACCTAGCTGGAACCAATACAACTTATGAATGATAATATCCTCAGCACTTGCCAAAAAAAGCATCCGCCTGGGGGTGTCTGAGATTTGATACTGTTTTCTTCGAGCCATTTCTTCCAGTGAAATCTTATCCGGTTTGAGGATAAAAATATCCACCTTAAACATAGTTGCAAGATGAATGATATTAAACGATGTCCGCTGTAGAATCGCCTCCCGGATCATGTCGGCATCGATGTAAAATTCCGTACCAAAAGCTTTAACAATCTTTGTGATGTGTTCATCCTTGATATCTGCGACAATATCAACATCTTGCGTTGCCCGGGGCACTCCATGTAATGAACTTGCTAATGACCCTCCGACAAAATAGCGAATGTTCAGGCGATCAAAGTCTTGAGCAATTTGTTGTGTGATTTGGACAGGTTCTGCCAGGACCATATTAGTATCCTTTCACAGATGGGTCCCAATTAAAAACCCGGATCATGGTTTCTCGATCTAACCATAAAGATGCCAGCCGGAGGCGCTGCTCCTGTTCTGAGAGCCTGCCATACTGCTGACGGATGCGGGCAAGGGCAAGTTGTTGAACGGCTTTTGTTAATTCACTCACTCGTTTTAATTTCTTCTGAGGAGACATGCGGCGATAACCTGCTATCAATATGTCCCGGATATGTGGGGGTGTATCAGAGATATGGGGAGTGGCAGTCTCTACAGCGGGTTCTATCCTTTCATGGGAAACGATACGATGGGCATAGCTCACACACGCATTTATATCTTCTCTCTCTAAGAAGGGATACCCATCCAGTAATTCCTCTATCGTTGAACCTGCGGCAAGCATTCCCAGAACATGTTCCACGGCAATACGTTTACCGCGGATTATCGGCTTCCCGTTAAATATTTCGGGATTAAAGGTAATTCGTTTTAAAAGTTCATTTTCACTCATCGAAGTCACCTCTTTTAATATAACGATTTTTCCCTTTTATGTCAACAATAATTCAAAAAATAAGAGGGACAGGTAAATTATGCACATTAAAATTTGGTTGCAAAAAATACCAAATAGTGGTATCATTGATGGCGGAGAATAAAATGCATACGATAAATATTCGGAATATCGAGGATTCAATTTATAAACAACTAAAACACGAGTCTAAAAAAAGAGGATTGAGTATTAACAAATGCCTGCTGCAAATCATCGATAGATTTTTCCGAAAAAATAAAAAAGAAGTAGAATACCACGATTTAGACGATTTTTTCGGAACCTGGACGGAAGAAGATTACAGGTTAATCAAAGATGGGAGTGAACAGGCAAGAAAAATCGACGAAGAGATCTGGAAATGAAAAAAATCCTGATCGATACCAATATTTACAGCGATGCCATGAGAGGAAAAGGGTACGCTGTCGATATCCTCAAACGTAATGAACAGTTGTTATTTTCTCCCATTGTAATTGGGGAACTGTTGTCAGGGTTTAAAAGAGGCAATCAAGAAGAAAAAAACAAAAGAGAATTAAAAGACTTTCTTTCCAGGGAAAGGGTTTACGAACTATCGATTTCATCCGATACTTCGGAATTTTATGCTTTTATTTTAGAACAATTAAAAAAACAGGGAACTCAAATCCCGACAAATGACATATGGATCGCTGCTTCAGCTATGGAAAACGGGGCTGCAATCGCTTCCCGGGATGAACACTTTTTACGAATAAATGGAATAATGGTCATTGCTTCTTAGCATTCCCGGAGAGGGAATCAGGGGGACAGGTAAATTATGCCCCCTAACTTCATCTTTGTGTTTTTCTTCCTCACTTAACTCGTGATGATAATCAAGGAATTTTTTCCATTTTTTAAAGCTTACCATGCTTTCAGAACTATCGTGCTTCATTCCGGCTTTATGGAAATACTCCAGCAATTCCCATGAAGGCAATCCCCTTTCTTTTGCAAGTTCTGATACTTTTTTATCCATAATTTCCTCAACTTTTATTTATTAATTGTTGATGTCTAACGTTTTGGCTAAGCTGCCGCAAGAGTTATGTAATCAATACGATAAATTGTGCACGAAACTTCAAAGAAACGTAAGCGCTAAATAAACCGCATCTTCAAAAATTGTTAGTTTAATGCCATTCTGAATCTTAAAAATAAAAGCGGAGGTTTAGAATGCCAGATTCAATCAGGAAAACAAGTCCGCCGCAGCCCCAGAATCCCGAATGGGAGA
>JAGLQA010000004.1 GCA_023137075.1 Candidatus Aminicenantota bacterium | reverse complement strand
ATCAGAAGTTGAACATCATGCCCCCCTGGCAGGACGGCCTGAAGCGCTACCTAAAAATCAAGTACAATATTTAAACATTTTTCCGAAGGATAATCAAAATCTCTCCAAAGTGTAATTGTTCAGTTTTAGAAAAATTGGATTCGCAGCACTGCTGATAACGCTGAGTGGGCTGGTAACCTATTTAACAAGGGAAAAAGACAAAAAGAAAGGAATGTATAATTGGGAAAAACGGGGGCGGTTTAAAATGAGGAACACTCATGGTACAATGCTGTGCGGAGGTTATTCATGACTACAAACGAAAGGTTGAAAAGAGTAAGATGTTCCTGTTTTGCGGTATTGATCGTCCTGTTTTACGGCCTATCCTTGCAGGGTGAACCGGCCAAACGGCCCTTAACCTTCCGGGACATCATGAAATTTAAAGAAATTCACGACCCTGCGATTTCCGACGACGGAAATTGGGTGGTTTACAATGCTCAACCCGACCGGGGTAACGGGCAGGTTCTAGTTCATAATGTTATCACCGGTAAATCCGTTGTTATAGAACGGGGGATCAAACCCCTTATAACTAAAGACGGTAAATGGGTGGCCGCTTTTGTCAAACCAGATGCCCTGACCGTGGGAAAAACGAAGGATGAAGAGACCTTGAAACAGGGATTGGTGTTGCTTGAGACGGCCGGTGGTCCTGGAATCTCCATGGAGAGGGTGAAAGATTTTGCTTTTTCAGAGGATTCGCAGTGGTTGGTTTATCAGCTCTTTCCTGAAGAAAAAAAGGGAAAACCGGCGAATCAAGCCGCTGAAGAAGAGGAAAAAGAAGAAGGAGAAGCCGAAGAAGAGAAGGATAAAAAAAGGAAAAAGAACGAGTGGGAAAAGAAGGCAGCGCCTTTCATCATGCGCCATTTGCCGAAGGGCCGCGATATTCGCGTCGAGAACGTAATCTCTTTTGCGATAGATCCCGCGTCCCGCTGTGTTGTCTACTCTACTTATACCGGTGGGGAGGCGGCCCATGGCATTTACTTCCGGGATTTAAAAAATTCCAAACCCGTCGAGCAAGTCATTCTCGAAGCGCCGGGAGCGGTTTTTAATAACCTGTCATGGAGTAAGAAGAAGAGCCGGCTTGCCTTTTTATTTCATTACGATACGAAAAAATCAAAAAATAAAAACCCTGATAAAAATAAAAAGCATAACAAATTTGCCCCCGGCCTCTATTTTTGGGATGGGCTGACCAAAAAGCGAAAACTCCTGGTCGGCAAAACCGGAATACCGGCCGGGTGGATGCTTCCGGCGGAAAACCGGTTCACCTGGACGGAAGATGAAGAGCGGCTCTATTTCGGGTTCAAACCGATAGATGAATACCGCTTCTATAAAAAAGAAGATGAACGGGATGACAACAACGAAAAGATCGCGGAAAAGGATATTTTCAGCCCCGGCTATATATTGAAGAAACGAACGGTGGATGTGTGGCATTACTTAGACCCACGCATAAATCCGCGGCAAAAAAAGATGTGGGAAAGGGATAAAAAACGAACCTACTTAGCCGTTTACCACCTGAAACAAAAACGCTTCGTCCGCCTGGCAGACCGGGCCATGCCGCAGGTACGGCCGGTAGAGAACGGCAAATACGCGCTGGGATTTTCCCGGGTACCCTACATGCGGGAGATGACCTGGGACGGCAAGTATGAAGACGTTTACCTGGTTGATCTCGAGCATGGAACCCGGGGGAAAATCCTGGTTCATAACCGGCATGACGTCTCCCTCTCTCCCGGGGGTAACTTTATTGCCTATTATAAAGATAGGCACTGGTTTCTTTTCGATTCTGCCGGTGGAAACACCCGAAACCTTACCGCCGCCATCCAGACCCCCTTCAGCAATGAGGATCACGATTATCCCTCTGCTGTTCCCGGTTACGGCATTGCCGGCTGGTCCGAAAAAGATAAGGCCCTATTTATTTATGACAAATATGATATATGGCAGTTTCCCACCTCCCTGGGCAAAGCGGTGAATCTCACCGCCGGAAAGGGAAGGGAAGAGCAGATTGCCTTCAGAATCATCACCACCGACCCGCAACAAAAGTTTTTCAAGAAAGATCAACCGCTTTTACTTTCCGCCTATTCTCATGAGGAAAAGTACGCGGCCTTTTACGGCGGCAGGGTCGGGCAGGCAGGGGTGGAAAAATTGATTGCCGGACCGAAACGGTTCACTTTTATAAAAAAAGCAAATTATGCCGACCGGATGCTTTTCACCTGTGAGAGTTTCTCCGAGTTTCCCGACCTCTGGGTCAGCGATTCCCGTTTCACATCTCCCCAAAAAATATCCGAAGTGAACCCGCGGATAAGGGATTTCCTATGGGGCACGCCGCAGCTGATCGAATGGCGCAGCTTAGATGGGATTCGTCTCCAGGGCATCGTGATTTTGCCGGAAAACTACGACAAAAACAAACGTTACCCGGTGTTGGTCTACTTTTACCGTTTCTTTACCGATCGTCTCTACACCTTTAACCGGATGGTAGTCAACCACCGGCCCAATTTCCCCTTTTACGTGAGCAACGGTTATGTGATGTTCCTGCCGGATGTGCGTTTCCAGGTGGGTCAGCCCGGTTATTCGGCCGCCAAGTGCGTGGTAACCGGCGTGCAGAAATTGATCGACATGGGCATTGCCGACCCGAAAGCCGTTGCCTTGCATGGCCACTCCTGGAGCGGGTACCAGACGGCTTTTATCATTACCCGGACCGATATATTTGCCGCGGCCATTGCCGGCGCACTTGTCTCCAACATGACCTCCGCCTACAGCGGTGTCCGCTGGAACAGCGGCCTGGCCCGGCAATTCCAGTATGAAAAGTCCCAGAGCCGGATCGGTAAGAGTTTGTGGGAAGCTCCCCGGCTTTATATTGAGAACTCACCGGTCTTTTTTGCCGACCGCATCAACACACCGCTTTTGATCCAGCATGGTGACCGGGATGGCGCGGTACCCTGGTACCAGGCCATCGAACTCTATTTAGCCATGCGGCGTTTGAACAAGAACTGCATATTCTTGCAGTACAATGATGAGCCTCACCACTTGAAGAAATACGCCAACAAGCTCGACTATTCCATCAAGATGAAGGAGTTTTTAGACTACCATCTCAAAGGCGAGCCCGCCCCGGCCTGGATCAAGACAGGCGTACCCTACAATAAAAATGATGAATGAAAAACAAATAACCTGCTCCTGTTTTTTTCCGTATTAGTGGTTGACAAAAAAGGAAAGGGAGTGTAGAATTGTTTTGGAATATCATGATAAAGTAAAACATAGTTTTAGATTATCATGATAAAATAAAACAGAGTTGTGATGTATCATGTATAAACGGATACTGAAATTAGGCTTGAGTTCCCGGGAAACATGCTTCTTATGGGGTCCCCGCCAGACAGGTAAGAGTACACTTTTAAGAAATCTTTTCCCGGATGCCCCAATTTATGACCTACTGCTCTCAAACCAGTACCGGCGTTTTGTGGCCGACCCTTCGATATTGCGGCAGGAGTGCAACGCCTCCGGTTTGAATGGAGCCACTCAAAAATACCCGGTAATTGTCGATGAAGTTCAAAAAGTCCCCGAATTATTGGACGAAATCCACTGGCTTATCGAAAACCGGGGACTGCGTTTTATCCTGTGCGGTTCCAGTCCCAGGAAACTGAAGCGCAGCCACGGCAATTTGTTAGGGGGCCGCGGAGTGAGGTATGAGATGTTCCCGCTGGTTTACCCGGAGGTTCCCGATTTTTCTTTAAAAAAAGCGTTAAACAACGGGTTAATCCCACGTCACTACCTGTCCAAATCACCGAAAAAACTGCTGCAAGCTTACGTGGGAGATTATTTAAAGGAAGAGATTTTAGCAGAAGCAGTAACCCGGAATATTCCTGCTTTCAGCCGGTTCCTGGAAGT
>JAGLQA010000399.1 GCA_023137075.1 Candidatus Aminicenantota bacterium | reverse complement strand
GTCATAACCGAAGTCCTGAAACCGACAGCGATTGTAGTGGACAAAAATCAGTTCTATATCAATGAAGATACTACGATTTATATTTACTCACTGGATGATTATAAACTGAAAAAAAAGTTCGGCAAAGCCGGGGAGGGGCCGGAAGAGTTTCTGGTCTTTGCCGCAGTTTCTCCCCAGGACGATCATCTGCTTGTAAATAGTTTCGGCAAGATCTCATATTTCAAGAAAGATGGGACGTATATAAAGGAAATAAAAACAAAAGCCGGTACAAGTTTTGTTTTTTTACCTTTAAAAGATGGCTTTGTCGGTATGAGCCAAATAACTGTAGATAAAACGATTTATAGAACGGTTAATATTTTTGATGCCGAATTAAAAAAAGGGAAAGAAATCGCGCGGATGAAAATCGGAAATCCTGAGAAAAAAATAGAAATACTAAAAACGACACTATTTTATCAAACTTATGATAATACAATTTATGTTACCGGGGAAAGCGGATTTGCAATCGATGTTCTTGACCATACCGGTAATAAACTCCACTCTATCACCCGGGAATACGAACGGATTAAATTTGATCCGAAACTTGAGCAAATAATCCGTGACGGTTTAAAAAAAGGCAATCCCCAACAATATGATTTTTTAAAGAATAGGCTGGAATTCCCGGACTACTTTCCGGAAATTTTTATTTTTTTCATCGACGCGAATAAAATCTATGTGGCGACCTGGAAATGGGAAAAGGATAAAATCGAGTTTTTTATCTTCTCTTTGAAAGGTAAATTGCTGAAAAAGAAATTTGTAACTATTGCCTTTCAGGAAGGCTCTTTGACTCCATATCCCATGGCATTCAAAAAGGGGAAACTCTATCAATTGATCGAGAACGAGGAAGAAGATTGGGAACTGCATGTGTCGAAAACCGATTAAAAAAGGAAAAATAGACCTGTGGCAAAAAACGAGACAAGAAACAAGGAAAAAAAATCATGAAAGATATAAAACCGCTGGATTTCAGGATCGAACCCAAATCCGCACTGCCGGTCTATGAACAGATCAAGCAGGAGATTAAACTGTTGATCATTTCCGGCTACTTAGAGGAAGGCGACCGGATGGTGCCCATCCGCGACCTGGCTGCCATGCTGAAGGTGAATTCCAATACCATTGTCAAGGTTTATTACCAATTAGATATCGAAGGTTTCCTGGATTCCCAGCCCGGGTCCGGTTATTTCGTGAAATTCGACTCCGGCAACAACCGGGAGGCCAGGCAGGAGCTATTCGAGCGAATCACCGGTGAATACATCTCCAAGGCCCTGCAATTGGGATTCTCCTTAGAAAAGATGGCCGTAGAAATAAAACGGCGCAAAAAAAAGAGCGGCCCTTCAAAAAAAGGAAAAGAAGAAAAGAAAACAGAAGGAGATTTGAATAAAAAAAAGGAATCCGGAGTATATAAAAAATGAGAAACCGTAAAATGGGAAATCAAAAGAAAAAAAACAAAAATAGCGAATTGATTTTGATTTTGTTTTATTGTATATATAGCTTTATCTATAAAAAGTAAAAATATAGATAACCTTGTAGAAGGAGATTAACATGGATTTATCGTCACTTTTATCGATACCGGGCGAATTAGCCTGGGCCATTGTCGGAATTATCTTTGTTTTTATCGAGTTTTTTATCCCCGGTTTGGTGATTGCCTTTTTCGGTGTGGGCGCCCTGATTACCGCCCTGACCACCTGGATCGGCATCTCACCCACACTTCCGTGGCAATTGTTGGTGTTTATCATTTCCTCGATTTTGCTTTTGGTCCTCTTGCGAAGATACGTGAAACGGGTTTTCTTCGGAGGCACCAAATCGGGAATGGATGTCCCCAACTTCACCGTGGATATCGGGAAAATCGTGCCCGTGGTGGAATTTATCCAGCCCGGGGAAGTTGGCGGCCGAGTGAAGTACCAGGGCGCCTTGTGGTTGGCCCGGGCCGACGAGCCGATTCCACCGGGAGAAAGCGTGAAAATCATCGGCCGCGATAACATTACCCTGCTTGTAAAAAAAGTAGAAAAAATATAAATAATAAACAGGAGGTAACTTATGGACGGTGCAACTATCATTTTAATTATTCTGGCATTTTTTGCCATCGTAACCCTATTCAGGACTGCCAGGATCGTACCCACCCAGTCGGTCTTTATAGTCGAGAGACTGGGGAAATACCGGAAAAACTTAGAAGCGGGATTTCACATCCTGATTCCTTTTTTAGACAAAGTAGCTTACAAGCACTCTTTAAAAGAGATGGCTGTCGATGTCCCCCCGCAAACCTGTATCACCAAGGATAACATCGCGGTTGAGATCGACGGCGTCCTCTACCTGAGAGTGGTTGACCCGGTAAAAGCCAGCTACGGCATCAGGGACTACAAATTTGCCATCACCCAATTGGCCCAGACCACCATGCGTTCCGAGATCGGTAAGATCGATCTGGATAATACCTTTGAAACCCGGGAGAATATAAACTCTTCTATTGTGGCTGCGGTAGATGAAGCGTCTGATCCCTGGGGCATCAAGGTAAACCGTTACGAGATCAAAAACATCGAAACCCCGCAAACCATCCGCGATGCCATGGAAAAACAGATGAGGGCCGAAAGGGAGAAACGGGAGCAGATTGCCATTTCCGAAGGCGACCGGCAGGCAAAAATTAACCGGGCTGAGGGTGCCAAACAGGAAGTGGTTAAAAAATCGGAAGGTGACCGTATACGGATGGAGAACGAAGCCAAGGGTAAAGCGGCGGCCATCCTGGAAGTGGCCCAGGCCACGGCCGAGGGTATCCGGCAGATTGCCGGGGCCATCGGTGTACCCTCCGGTAAAGACGCTGTAAGCATGCGGATTGCCATCGATTGGATCGAGTCCTTTAGCAAATTGGCCAAGGGCACCAATTCGATGATCATTCCGGCCAATGTGGCGGACATTGCCAGCATTACGGCCATACTCAACAACGCCTTTGAGTTCAGCAAGAAAAAACCTGAATAATTCCAATAAATATTTGGGGCAAATTGCCAGGGGGCAGGGGCGCCGCAAGTTGATAAGAGCGGCGCCTTCATGCTATAATAGACATTGCCGATTAGCCTTCGGCCCTTATCCCCTCCCACGTGGTGGGCCCTGCCGGGGGCCAAACTTTTGAAAAAGAAGGAGTTTCAATATGGCAGCCGATAATATAGGCATCTTGATCTCATTCGCTCTCTACCTTGTTTTTATGCTGTTCATCGGGTGGATATTTTACAAACGCACAAAAAATTTATCCGATTATATCCTGGGCGGCCGGGGATTAAACTATTGGGTGACCTCGATGAGCGCCCAGGCCTCGGATATGAGCGGCTGGCTCCTCTTAGGATTACCCGGGGCCGCTTACCTGGCCGGCATGGAAGCCGCCTGGATCGCCATCGGGCTGGCAATCGGCACCTATTTTAACTGGCGCTTCGTGGCAAAACGCTTACGAAAATATACCGAGATCGCCGGGGATTCCATAACACTGCCGGACTACTTTGAAAACCGGTTCCGGGATGAATCCAAAATCCTTCGGATTGTCTCCGCGCTTTTTATCCTGATCTTTTTCCTGATCTATACGTCCTCGGGATTTGTCGCCGGGGCTAAGTTATTCAGTACTGTTTTCGACCTCTCTTACCAGGTCGCGCTGCTGATCGGCGCGCTTGTCATCATCATATATACATTTTTAGGCGGATTCATGGCCGTATGCTGGACCGATTTTTTCCAGGGTATAATTATGTTTTTCGCCGTTATCGTGGTTCCCACGGCGGCGATAATTCGCCTCGGCGGATTGGGGGCCACATCCGCCACAATAAACGAAATCAGTCCGGAACTCTTAGATATGTTCTCTAACATGGAGGGCAGTCCTTTGCCGCTCATTGTGATTATCTCCTCCGCTGCCTGGGGCCTGGGCTATTTCGGGCAACCCCATATACTGGCCCGCTTTATGGCAATTAAATCATCGGCAAAGATCAAGCAGGCCCGTTTGATTGCCATGATCTGGGTGGTCGTCAGCCTGGCCTGCGCGGTAGCTGTCGGCATCTTGGGACGGGCCTACTTTAAGTCTTCCCCCCTGGCGCCGGGCGCGGAAGAAACGATCCTCATGGTTATGATCAACGCGTTGGTCAATCCCCTTTTTGCCGGGGTTTTGCTGGCAGCCATTCTGGCAGCCATCATGAGTACAGCCGACTCCCAACTCCTGGTCACTTCTTCCGCTGTAACCAAGGATTTCTACAAAGTACTGCTCAGGAAAAAAGCAAGTGATAAAGAATTGGTGTGGGTGAGCCGCCTGGCCGTCATCGGGGTTGCCGTTATTGCTTATATTATCGGCCTGGACCCGGAAAGCAGTGTGCTGGGTTTAGTGGCCTACGCCTGGGGCGGGTTTGGCGCAACCTTCGGCCCCCTGGTTATTCTCTCTCTCTTCTGGAAAAGGATGACCCTTAAAGGCGCATTGGGGGGGATCATCGTGGGTGGCGTTACGGTTATAGCCTGGAAACAATTGAGCGGCGGTATTTTTGATCTCTATGAAATCGTTCCCGGGTTTATCCTGTCCGTTATCACAATCGCTGCGGTCAGCCTCATCGATAAAAAGCCCTCCCGGGAAATCACGGACGAGTTTGACCGGGTGGGGACCAGTGATATTTAATCTGTGTCGTGGGGAGGCTGCATGAGCGAAAATGTGCTTGTTTTAGATAACTTAGTAAAAGATTTCAGCGGTAAGCGGGCGGTTGACCGGTTTTCACTTAATTTGAAAAAAGGCGAAATCTTAGGACTTTTAGGCCCCAATGGCGCCGGTAAAACCACGACCATCCGGATGATATTAAACATCATTGCCCCGGATTCGGGGAGCATCCGCATCTTAGGCCGGACTTTTTCAGAAAAGATGAAAAACCGGGTCGGCTACCTGCCGGAAGAGAGGGGATTGTACCGGAAACTAAAGGTTTCGGAAATACTTTCCTTTTTCGGCGAATTAAAAAGCATGAAGAAAAACGAAATCAGAACAAAGGGATTAGAACTGCTGAAACGGTTCGAATTGAGTAACTACCTGGATAAAAAGGTGGAAGAGTTATCAAAGGGAATGGCCCAGAAGCTGCAATTTATTATCACAATTTTGCATTCCCCGGAATTGTTGATCCTTGACGAGCCTTTTGCCGGTCTAGATCCCATAAATATCGAATTGGTAAAAGACATTATCCTTGAAAAGAAGCGAGAGGGGATTAGCATCATCTTTTCCACCCATTTAATGGAATACGCCGAAAGGACCGTTGATGGGGTTGTGATGATAAATAAGGGCAGGAAGGTCCTGGACGGAAACTTACAGGATGTAAAATCCACTTACGGCACAAAGTTTATCAAGATAAAATACGATGGGAATTCGGGGTTTTTGGCTACCCTCGATTACGTAAAAAACGTAAAAGATTACGGTAAAGAGATGGAGATTGAACTGGAAAATATCGATCTTAAAGATCGACTGTTAAAAGACCTAATCGGCAAACTCTCGCTCAGCAGCTTCCGGGTTACGGAGCCGTCGCTGAATAATATTTTCATGCGCAAAGCAAAAGAGGGAGAACACGAATGAAAACCTGGACCATCATAAAGAAGGAATACAAACAGATTGTGAAAAAAAAGTCCTTTGTAATCGCCACCCTGTTAACGCCCGCCCTGATGGCCGGCTTCATTTTTTTGCCCCTTTTGCTCACCAAAGTGGGCCGGGAGGAGAAGACCATCGAAATAGCGGATTTTTCCGGGATTATCCGGGCGCAATTTATAGAGAAAAGCGCAGTCGATGAAACGGCCAAAAAAAACCTGAAATTAACCTTTAAAAACACAACGGTAAAAGATAGTCGGCAGCATGATTTATTAAAAGACTATGCAGCGAAAGCTGCCGGGGCAGAGGGAACCGACTTCCCCTTGCTCCCGGAGTACCGTAAAAAAATCCTAAAAAAGGAGATTGACGGCCTCATTTTAATCCCCGGGGATGTGAAAAGTAGCAGGCGGGTATTTTTCTGCGCTTTAAATATATCCGATTTCGGCACCAATGAATACATCAG
>JAGLQA010000398.1 GCA_023137075.1 Candidatus Aminicenantota bacterium | reverse complement strand
GTAGTAGGAGGCGTTTTGTTTTTATTTCAACAACTTTTCACAGCGTAAAAAAAAGGAGGAAAATATGGCAAAATATGAATGCGCCGTATGTGGGCTCATTTACGATGAAGAAAAAGAAGGAAAAAAATGGGAAGAATACCCTGGGGACCTCTGCCCTGCCTGTGGAGTTCCGAAAACGGCTTTCCAGCCTTATAAGGACCCGGTTTCCCCAAAACGCAGAAAAGTACTGGACCTTCATTTACATCCGGTGACGGTTCATTTTCCCCAGGCCTTTTCCGTATTTATGCTATTTCTTATCGGTATGGGCTTTATCCTCCAGGGTTCTTTAAAAACCGATGCCCTGACCGCTGCAAGAGTCCTTTCCATTTTCCTCCCTTTGTCCGTCGCTGTAAGTATTATCAGCGGTTTGTTAGACGGGAAAAACCGGTTCAAACGGCTAACCACGCCCATGCTCAAGAAAAAGATTTTGGTAGGGATGCTTTTTTTCATTCTTTCTGTCGGGGTTTTGTTGGTCCTGGTTTTTTCAAACCTCCAGTCCGGATGGCCCGCGGTATCGGCTGCATTAACCGCTCTTTGTGTGCTGTGTTCCCTCTTTTTGGGTTACAAGGGCGGTCGCCTGGCAGGAACTATCGTCCCCGGTTGACTTCAAAAATAAAAAAAAACAGGTATAATAGGGAAATGCCTGGTAATATTACTAAAAGGAGGTTACAAGTGGCGGTACCGTTATTCTTGCTTGCACACCGCAATTTGCCAAAGCGGCCCTGGATGTGTCCAAAGATGCCGGTTTTTTGTTACGGAGCCGTTGAATGAAAAAAAAAAGTAACAATAACAGTACTTATGTCTCGACAGATCTCATAGACAGGAAGTGGATCGATGTAAATATCCCCTGCCGGACGGCCTGTCCCATCATGACCGATATACCGGGCTATATCCAGGCCATCATGGAGGGCGATTATGAGACCGCTTTCCGTATCAACCGTATGGATAATGTCCTGCCCGGTGTGCTGGGCCGGATTTGTAACCGGCCTTGTGAGCCGGTTTGCCGTCATGGCCGCGATGGGTTAGGTGACCCGGTTTCTATCTGTTTTCTCAAAAGATCCGCCGCGGATTTCGGTATGCGGAACTTCAAACCGGACATAAAGCCTATCGACAAGAAGGTTTGCATTATCGGCGGCGGTCCTGCCGGGCTTACCGCCGCCAATGACCTGGCTCTGAAAGGATACCGGGTGACAATACTCGAACAATTTGACCGGCCCGGAGGTATGCTGAGCTGCGGCATTCCCCAATTCCGCCTGCCTTATGATGTGGTTGCCGGGGATGTAAAGTCGATTACCGACTTAGGAGTGGAAATTAAAACCGGTTACCGGGTTAATAATGAGGCCGAAATCGAAAAATTAAAAAAAGAGTATGACGCGGTACTGCTTGCCGGCGGCTGCCAGGTTGCGAAGGTTGTTGATATACCGGGTATAGAGAGCCCGGGAGTGTACTGGGGACTGGACTTTATGATCGCAGCCAATAGGGGATCCCCCGGTATAGGGAATTCTTTAGTTGACAGTAGTATGAAAAAAGTAGTGGTGACTGGGGGCGGTTTTACTGCCGTGGACTGTGCCCGCATGGCCTACCGCTTAGGTGCAAAAGAGGTTGCCCTGGCCTACCGGCGCACAAAGGATGATATGTATGTCACTGCCAACGAGTTAGAAGCCATGGAAGCAGAAGGCATTCAGCTAGCTTTCCTGGTTTCTCCGGTTGGTATCGAAAGCAAAGAAGGACGGGTTACGGGCATCAGCTTTGAACACAACCGTATTGATAAAAGCGACCGAACCATAACCCCTATAGCCGGATCGGAATTCTTGATGGAAGCAGATTCCGTAATCTTTGCTATTGGCCAGGAGGCCGAGGAAGAGATTATAAAAGAAGGCAGCGGCAAACCGGCAGACAATTTCTTTGTGGCCGGTGATTTTCGCAGCGGCGCTTCCACCGTTATCGAAGCAGCGGCAGATGGCCGTAAGGCAGGCAAGGAAATCCACAGGTTTCTTTCGCATAGCGAAGGCTATCGAGATGTGGTTACTATTTTTGAAGTAAAAGAAACCGGGCGGGAACGGGCCTATGACTTTATAGATAGGCAGCCTATGGATGAAACCCCGCTGCATGAGCGCCGCATCAAGGACAAAGAAGTGGGGCTCGGCTTTTCTAAAGAGAAATCATTGATCGAGGCCCGCCGCTGTTACCTATGTCACTACAATTTTCAGATCGACATCGATCGCTGTATCTACTGCCTGGCCTGCATCGATGTGATGCCCCTGGATTGCATCATGATGTCAAAGGATATCCGGGTGGATAAAGATGGTAATTTACACCACATAAAGACGGAGCGCTGGGATGAAATGCAGGCCATTACCATAGATAACGATAAATGTATACGCTGCGGTAATTGTGTCCGCGCCTGCCCGGTTGACTGTATATCCATCTCAAAGTACACCCTGGCCCCACATGCGTGGGGAAGCGTAGAAGCCGCAGCGCCGGAGGCAAAAAAGGAGTCTTTTAAATGAAATATGTAATTATAGGATCCGGGGCCGCGGGAGTTAATGCAGCCGAGATAATAAAAAAGAATGACAGCAAAGGAGAAGTGGTTATATTTGGAGACGAGAGATTTTTTCCTTATAACCGCTACCAGTTAACGGACTTTCTTTGCGACTCTATTCAGCAAGAAGAATTGTTCTATATTTCCCCTGAATTTTTTAAAAATATAGGGGTAGAATTTCGCAAAGGGCAATATGTCAAAGCCATCAACCCGGAAAAAAAATCTATCCGGCTTTTCCATAATGAAGTAGTGTATTATGACAGGCTTTTGATTGCCACGGGCGGCAGGCCCTGGTTAGGGCCGGTGCTTCTGCCTTACAAAAAACATATCCGGCGCTACTACTCTTTAAAAGATATCTGCGTGTTAAAGAAAAAATTGCCCCACATCCGCAAGTGTATAGTCTTTGGGGAAGGTTTAAGCAGTTTAGATTTACTTTGCGGCCTGAATAAATCGGGAAAGGAAGTAACCTATATTGTAAAAGGAGTAAAACCGGAATGGCCCCTGGTCGACCCGGAACTTTGCGAAGAATTATGTCAACTCCAAAAAAAGGAGGGCATCAAGATTATTACGGAGGACCGGATTACTACTATAGAGAAAGAAGGTAAACATTTCCGGGTTTTAACATTAAAACAGCGTGAACTAACAGCAGACATCGTTTTTGCCTGGGACAATTATAAGCCTAAGATTTCATGTATAAAGGGCACAGGAATCGAAAAGAAAACAGGCATCCTGGTTAACGAACACTTAGAAACTTCCGTGGAAGGTATATACGCTGCCGGGGATTGTGTTGAAATCTATCATCCCGGGCTCAAGAATTATTGGATCAATTACGGTTGGCCCAATGCTATAGAACAGGGTGAAATAGCCGGTTTGAATATGACCGGTCAGGAAAAAACATACCAGGTTCACGAAACAATCGAGTTCAATCTTATGGGAAAATCCTTAAAAGCAAGGTGGTGGAAATGAAGTATGGGGAATTAAGCATACGCTTTTGTGGAATTGCCGGGGACGGTATTGTTTCATCGGGGAAGATTCTTGCCGCTGCCTGCGCCGGCATCGGTTTGCAAGTTATGGTAAACGATATTTACAGCGCCGAAATCCGCGGCTCAGGCAAATCTACTACCACGGTGCGTTTCGCCGCCGATAAGGTCCACAGCATGGGTGATGGGATAGACCTCCTGGTAGGCATGGCAGCTAAAGAATCGATTGCCGAGGTAAAGGATGTTAAACACGACGGTACGGTTATCTATGATTCCGGCACCCCTGGAGATATCGAAGAAGAAAGCAGCCTGGCTGCCCATATCCCACCTGAAATCCACGGCTGCTGTATACCTTTAGAAAGGCTGGCCAATGAAGCCTCAGGCACTAACCGGGGTAGAAACCTGGTGGCTGTGGGGGCGCTCTGTTTTATCTATTCCCTGCCCCCCGACATGTTTATCAATCAAATAAAAGCTGTTTTTAGCCGTAAAGGGGAAAAGATAGTGGAGACTAATATCAAAGCTTTTCGCCTGGGTTATCTATATTGTGAAGAGCATTATCCCCTGAACCATGAGTTCGAGATCAAAGAAGGAGCGGAACCACGCCGCTTAATCAGCGGTAACGAAGCGCTTCATAAAGGGGCCCTGGACTGCGGCCTCCATTTTTTTGCCGGTTACCCTATAACCCCGGCAACTAAGATTATGGAACTGGCGGCAAAGGAATTACCCAAATTAGACGGCTGGTGTATCCAGGTAGAAGATGAGATTGCGGCTATTTCGGCAGTAGTGGGCGCTTCTTTTGCCGGGAAGCGGGCCATGACCGCAACTTCCGGGCCCGGGCTTTGCCTGATGAGCGAAATGATAAACCTGGCCGTAATGGCGGAAATCCCGGCAGTTATTGTGAATGTGCAGCGGGGAGGGCCCTCCACCGGTTTGCCCACTAAAGTTGAGCAGGGAGATCTTAATATTGCCCTTTACGGCGCCTCCGGTGATTCGCCCCGGGTGGTAATGGCGCCCACTGACAGCGAAGACTGTTACAGCGGCATCCAGCTGGCTTTAGACCTGGCAGAAAAATACCAGACCCCGGTTATTTTCTTGAGCGACCTATTCTTAGGCCAGCGTTACGAAACCGCGGATATAAAAGAGGAAATCGACCGCCGGCGCTGCACCCGCAAGAAGCCCACCCCGGAACAATTAGAAGATTATTTGCGTTACCGGGTCACCGATGACGGTGTATCTCCCCTCATTGTACCCGGTGAGCGGGGAGCCATCTATACTATTACCGGCTTAGAACATACGGTTAAGGGCACACCGAACTATGAAGCGGAAGTACACACTATAATGACCGCCAAAAGGCACCGCAAATTTGAGTCTATGAAGTCCGAACTCCCCAGGGCCGACATCTTAGGAGATAAAGATGCGCAGATCGGTATAGCCGGTTGGGGTTCCACTATCGGCGCTATCTTAGAAGGTATGGGAATCGCCCGCAAGCAGGGAGTCAAATCCAAATTGATTAAATCTATTATGATTCATCCCCAGCACGAAAGTTCTTTCCGGGAATTTTTTGCATCCTGTAAGCGTATCATCGTGCCGGAGATGAATTACCAGGGCCAGTATGCAGCCCTGTTAAAAACGCGCTACTGCATAGAGCCTATAGAAATCCACATCCCGGCAGTAGACCCGGTAAGCCCGGGTAAGATTTCCGAGAAGATTATGGAGGCACACCATGAACTCTCTAAGTAAACAAGCCGTTATTGAAGGATTGCAAAGAGCTAAAGCCGCCAAAGCACAGCAGTGGCGGGATGAGCTGCCCACCTGGTGCCCCGGGTGCGGTCATTTTACCGTACTTCACGGTCTCTACGAAGCAGTGGAAAAGTTGCAAATTCCACCTGAGAACCTGGTGGTAGTCTCCGGTATCGGTTGTTCCGGCCGATTTCCCTTTTTCATCAAAGGATTCGGGCTGCATGGGCTGCACGGCCGGGCCATTCCTATTGCCACAGGTGTTAAGATTGCCAGGCCTGAACTAACCGTGCTGGTGGTAGGAGGTGACGGCGACGGAGTCGGCATCGGCGGCGGTCACTTTCCCCATGCTGCCCGCAATAATCTCGACCTCACCTATATCCTCTTAGACAACAGCATATACGGTTTAACCAAAGGCCAGGTATCACCTACTTCACCGGTAGGCATGAAGAGCGCCACTTCGCCTTATGGCAATATTGCCCGGCCCTTAAACCCCACTACCCTGGCCCTGGCCTATGGCGCTACCTTCGTGGCCCGCACCTTTTCTAAGGAGCGGGATAAGGTGTCCCAATTTATCCTGCAAGCCATGCAGCACAAAGGATTCTCTTTTATTCACGATCTCTCACCCTGTGTGGAATTCAATAAGCTCATTACCTATCAAAGTGTCGATGATAAGGTGGTTCCGCTTCCGCAAGATTATACCGCCGGCGAGCGCAGCCGGGCAATAAAAATGAGCGAAAGCGCAGACCCCATTTACCTGGGTCTTTTCCTGGAGGAGAATATTCCCACCTTTGACCGGAATGTGCAGGAAGTAAAAGAACGTTTAAAAAAGTAGAGTATGGAAAAGGGTGGACATGATAGCGATTTTTCGCCCGGAGACAATAAAATCAATCAGAATTCCTTCTTTCCTTGTCAATATTCAAACCCCAGCATCCAGAGGGGTATCACGATACCGTCAGGTATATCAACACCATCCCTTAAAACAAAATCCGCTTTTTTGGACTTTTTCTTTTTTCCTCCCACTTCAATTTTAAGCTTATCTATCAGGAAATCATATTCCGGTTCATTATCGGAAGCAAACACCTTGCGCTTTGATTCCATTGAAATCCCTGCCGCATAAGATTCGCGAATATTACCGATATTTCCGTCAAAAAATCCATAAACCGATGGCTCATAGAGAAATATTTTAGCGCCAATGGAATAGAGACTTATGTCATTCTTTTTTCGTATTAATCGAATGACATTTGTCTGTTCCATAGCGTTCAAGAGTTGATAAAGTTTTTCTTTTCCAATCCCCCATTTTTTACATAGAGAGTTAATAGATAAAGTGGGTATATTTGAAACTGCCAGGTGGCCGACAACGGCATTCATAAAACGAAAATGATTCTGAGACAATTGGGGAACAAGAAACGGGATATCCGAAGTCATCGATTTTACTATAGTGTTCATGACTTTTTCCTGGTAGTCGGCAATATTTCCCGTATATAAAGGCCTGAAACCATGCTCCATGTAATCGCGAAACCATTTTAATATATTTATTTTTTTTAGAATTTTGTATACATTTTTTCTATCTTCATTATATGGATTTATCACCTGCAATTCGTCACCTGTTTCTAGGTAGATATATTCACGCAAAGACAGGAGCGGGATATGTGTATATACAAATCGTCTCGAAAGATCGGCTATTCCACCCCTCATTACGACACTGCTGCTGTCACTTCCCCAAATGATCTTATGGGGAAACGAATCATAAAGCGCTTTCAGGTGTTTACTCCAATCTACTGCGTAGTGTATTTCATCAATGAATACCCCTTCGTAGCCTTCCAGGAAAATGGCTTCAACAAGATCATAAAGAGGTACGGTTGCTGCAATGGGGTGATCTGCTGATAAGTAAAAGTATTTTTTATCCTGCAGTTGGGTTAACATAAAAGTGGTTTTGCCGGTGCCGCGGGCACCGGTGATAATAATTGCCCTGTTGGTGGTCCTGATTGTCTTAAAAAAGGGACGGAGTCTTTCCGGTAAATCCAGCAGCAGCCTATTTTGAACCGATTTAAGTCTTTTGATGATTTCTTGCATTTTACAAAACCTCCGGTTCTGTAATAGAACCAATATCTATCTTATCGGTTCTGTGCCAGAACCGGCAATATAATAACACTTCACAGTTGTTATTTCAATA
This sequence comes from Candidatus Aminicenantota bacterium, assembly GCA_023137075.1. GTDB lineage: Bacteria > Acidobacteriota > Aminicenantia > UBA2199 > UBA2199 > JAGLQA01. Next base: position 1,140 of record JAGLQA010000398.1, on the reverse strand, counting down.
TTTTGGGTATTTTAATTTTGAAACCCTGATTATAACTTCTTTTTCTATAATTCCAGGTTCATGTATGATTCCTCTATTTTTTAAATGATTAAATTGAGAGTGGTTCTGTAAAAGAACTAAAATAGAATCATACGGTTCTCTGAAGGGAATAAAGCTCTATCTACTGGTTTTATGCGTTTTTCTTTTTTTCAAAGTAATAGAGACAGGTAAATAATTTCCTCGCCAAACAATAATAAGTTTATTTTTATTTTTGAGAAAAATAGTTGATTTTAATTTTCGATAGTGATATTTTTTAAAATGTAAAAATGAAGAGCACACAAAATAGTTACTGTGAGTTGAAAATAAGGAGGTTGACATGGCAGAAATGAAAGATGGTTGTGTTAAACCTGTTCGCGGGCCCATAACACCCGCAGAGGAACCGGCTCCACAATCCGGAGCTGTACTATCCAGGGAGGTAAATAAAATGCAAGCACGAGTTGGCGGTGAAGCGCCTGATTTTGAAGCCACTGCGTTTGTAACAGGAGAAGGATTCAAAACCGTTAAACTTTCCGATTACAAAGGCAAATGGATTGTCCTTTGCTTTTACCCCGGCGATTTTACATTCGTCTGACCAACTGAATTAGCGGCGGTCGCCGCTAAATACGACGAATTGAAGAGCCTGGGAGCAGAGGTTCTGGCTGCAAGTACGGACAGTCGTTTTGTACACAAAATCTGGCAGGAACAAGAGTTAACCAAAATGGTCGATGGTGGCGTACCCTTCCCCATGCTTTCGGACGCCGGAGGAAAAATCGGCGCCGTTTACGGTATATATGATGAGGCAGCAGGAGTTGACATTCGCGGTCGTTTTATCATTGACCCGGATTTTGTTGTCCGTGCCATGGAAGTACTCACCCCGGAAGTGGGGCGTAACCCCGACGAATTAATCCGCCAGTTAAAAGCCTTCCGGCACGTGAAGGAAACCGGTGAAGTGACACCCTCGGGCTGGCAACCCGGACAGGTTACTCTCAAACCCGGACCGGCTTTAGTCGGAAAAGTCTGGGAAGTGTGGAAGCCGGAATAGACAAAAAATTGCCCGGAAGCATTTTTAGTCACTTAGCGGTAAAACTAAGCCGTTTTCCGGGAAAACTCTATGGCTAAAGC
>JAGLQA010000397.1 GCA_023137075.1 Candidatus Aminicenantota bacterium | reverse complement strand
CTGGAATTTTTCGGGAAGATGGGTGAAATATCAGACTTTAAAAAATCACCTGAGCAGCGGCATTATATATTTCCTACCCTGGGTTTTACTATCGGTAAGAGACTATTCTGGCATACCGGCATCGGTTTCGGTTTGACCGGGGCCTGCGATAAAATAACCTTTAAAAGTATTTTATCAATAATCCTGAAAAATTAGTAAAGAAAAAAGGAGTAAAAAATGAAAAAATCAAATTATGCCATTATAACAATAATAGTACTTTTTGCATCCTTTATAATCGCGGAAAATAATCAAAAATTTAGCCGCAAAATAATAGAAGCGGAAACCCAAAATAAGTATAATTATTATGATAATCCCCAGGTATGCCTTGGCTGTCATTTTGAAAAATTCGACACCTGGAAACGGTCGCAAATGTCCAGAGCCTATACAGGCGATTTTTTCCAGGCCCAGTATCAACAAGCCCTTGTGGATGCCCGAAGAGATGAAAAAGTAAAAGGCGTTAAAGCCGATTGTATCGGATGCCACTCACCTTCCGCTTTCAAAGCCGGCGATTTGCCTCCGTCTTCCACGGGTACCGATAAAATAGACAGCTTCATGCAGCAGAAAGGAGGCAATAAACTATTTGCCGACCGGGGGGTGTTTTGTGATTTTTGCCATACCATTGAAGATTTTTCCGGTAAAACTCCCTTTAACCACAATTATATATCCAATGCCGGCCCCGGCATCGATCCCAAAAGGGGCGACCTGGAATTTCCCTGGTCCCCTTACCATAAAAATGCACGGGCGGAACTTTTTGAAGATGCCCGGTTTTGCGGTATCTGTCATAATGAACGGAATGATTTCGGTGTCTGGGTTAAAGCAACTGAAACCGAATACCAGGAAGGCCCCTACCCGGCAAAAGGTATTGCCTGCCAGGGCTGCCATATGCCTCCCCTGGCCGGGAAACCCGCTAAAATGGGACCTCCCAGGGCAGAGCATAAAGACCACTGGTTTGGCGGCGGTTTCGAAACATTCGTCCGGGGCGCGGCAAAATTAACCATCGGTATAAACAAAGCCGCTTTGAATCCGCAAGAGAAAATCGATTTCATCATAAAGGTCACCCAGTTGTCCCCAGGGCATAAATTTCCTACCGGTTCCACTGAAGAACGGGATCTCTGGCTGCATGTGGGTGTTTACGATAAAGAGGGAAATGAGCTGGACCATATAAAAATCCCCAAAAATCCCAACGACCCCAACGATAAATATTTTATCACCACCAATGAAAAAGTCGCCTATCCCACTCACAGCAAATACGGCAATCCCATCGAGAGAGACAGTTTGCCCGAGGGAGACCGGCTCTACCATTCCTCATTTATCGATTCGGATGGGAATTTTACTTATGCCCAGTGGTATTGTGCAAAAGAGATTGAAAATAGGTTAAAGCTCCTTGAAGAAAGGATTGAGCAATATACCTGGAACTGCCCTGAAAAACTCAGTGGTCAAACTGTAATATTAAGGGCTGTTCTAAACTACAGGAGAATGCCTGATTCTTATGCAAAGTTTCTCGGTATTCCCGCCAGGCCGACTATCGAGGTTAGCAGGGATGAAAGAATCCTGAAAATATCACGGTAAAGAAAAGTAATAGGTGAAATATAATTTTCCTGTCCACATGCCTCATTCTAATATCTAATTTTCAAATAGTGTAAAAGATTTTGACGCACCCATGGGGTAAAATTGAAAGGGCTTCTTTTTTTGGT
>JAGLQA010000396.1 GCA_023137075.1 Candidatus Aminicenantota bacterium | reverse complement strand
TTTTTCCTGTATAATAAAATACTAATCTATTACGGAGAGTGATTGTGGGTTTTAATGTCGAATATATTGTAAGGTGTTGGCACTGTGCAGCCCAGTTTGACGCAGCCAGAGAACCCTTTTGCAGCCATAGAGATCCGACCAAAATCTGTCCCTTTTGCCTGCGCTGTTTCTGCGACGCACCCGAAGAGTATAAAACGGATTTTATAAAAAGAAGTCCCAAAGAATTATTGGCGGAAAAGATGAAACTCCAGTACCGCAAAGACATGCGATTGGGCGAACTTCTGATCCAGGCGGGCAAAATAACCGACACCCAGTTAAAAATAGCGATTGCCAAACAGAATATTTTAAAAAGAAGAAAAAAACGCTTAGGGGAAATCCTTGTGATGATGAATCTCATCTCCTACGATGAATTGCTGCTTTTCTTAGAAAATCAAAATGACATCGACGAAATAAATCTGAAAAACTTTGAAATTGATTACGAATTAATCGAAAAGATCGGGGGAAAATTTTGCATCCAACAACGGGTTATCCCGATAGAACTCTACCAGAATAACAACGAGAAAATTTTACGTTTTGCTTCATCCTCCAAGAAAGAAATTTCAAAATTAAAAGAATGTATGGAGTTAAAAAAATATATTCTGATCCCCTACCTGGCAGATGAAGAGTATATAGATTTCCTGCTGGAAGAGATGAAAAGAAACGCTCCGGTTGCATTGAAGCGAGCGGGCAAATAATGAAAATTAATGATAAACTTTCCCTAAAAGTAGTTTGATGATGAAACGGGCCGCATCTTTGCGGTTGTCCCGCGGCCTGATGGGCGGTCCCACACAGGAAGGACAACCCCTCTCACAATTACAATGGTCGATTACTTCGAGAGTTTTTTCCAGCACCTCTTCACCTTTTTCATAGAGAACCTCGGAAAAACCGATGCCGTTGGGATAACTATCGTATATATAAATATTGGGCTCGAAATTGTTGAGCAAGGAACTCTCCTGCAGGGCGGCCAGTTTTTGCCTCCCGGTTACATTTATTTCCGATTTTGTCAGGTTATCTTCAATCGCCACACCCAGGTCTTTGACGTCACACATCAAAATCACCGCGCCGATTTGGCGCATCAAAAAGGCAATGCCGGATATGGCCTCGATCTTCTCTTCAGGGGAAATCGTGACCCGGTTTAATAACTCGCTCTTGATATTCATCCAGAAAGCAGTCGAATGCATCTCCTGCTGCGGTAACTGCAGATTGCCTGCTCCCACATTTTCGCTGGTGAAAAATTTCAATTTCTTAAAACCCACTACCTGGGAAAAGACATGCACATCTCCATAATAAAAATTATAACTGTCTTTTCCGGTCTCATCGAAGATGTCCAACACGGATATCTTGGTATGGGTAACGGCATCGGTAAAGTAATCGGAGTTGGACTTTTTCACATATGCTTTGCGGTTCTCATAATCAAATTCTTCTACCACATATTGTTCCCCTTCCAGGATGTAGATGGCCTTGGCGTGCAGGGTTTCAAGGGCGGAAGAAAAATCGACTTTGGCTATGATCCGCTCGTCTTCGGTGCGGTCCACCACCACAAAATTATCCGAGGATATGCGGTTGATACTGACCGAGTCGGCCGGGTAGCCCTGCTCCGTCCAGAACCATTTGTCCTGTTTTTGAAAGAGAATACTGTTTTCCGCTAAATAATTTAATATCTCTTCCAGGTCCTCACCGCCGAAAGTTTCTCCCTTGATAAAGGGCAGTTCAAAGGAGGCGCACTTTATGTGTTCGATCAAAATGGTCAGGTTATCGGGATTTATCCGACCCACTTCCGGGGATTTTCCGGTAAAATACTCCGGGTGATTCACGATAAACTGGTCCACCGGGGATGAAGAAGATACCAGGACGCCCATGGATTTGCTTGCCCGGCGCCCGGCGCGGCCGATCCGCTGCCAGGTGGAGGCGATTGTGCCCGGATACGACGCCAGCACCGCCGCGTCTAAGGAGCCGATATCGATGCCCAATTCCAGCGCGTTGGTTGATACAACGGCGCGAATCTTTCCTTCCCGCAACTCCCGCTCGATTTCCCTCCTCTTCCGGGGCAGGTAGCCGCCCCGGTATCCCCGGACTTTGCCCTGGTCCGTCACCTTTTTCTCAAAATCCTTTTTTAAGTATTTAACCAGGATTTCGGTAATCAACCGGCTATTGGCAAAGGTAATGATTTGCAGCCCGTTTCTCAAAAGGATCGAGGAAATCTGCCTGGATAGAGATATATAAGACCGCCTGATACCCAACTCTTTGTTAACTACCGGCGGGTTGATAAAAAGCAAGTATTTTTCACCGGTGGGCGCGCCGCTCTTATCGATCAAGACCACCTCTACTTCGGTTATTTTTTCAGCCAGTTCAGCGGGATTGGCAATGGTGGCGGAAGACATGATAAAGATAGGATCAGCCCCATAGAAGCGGCAAATCCGCTTGAGCCGCCTGATAATGTTGGCCATATGAGAACCAAAAACCCCGGTGTAATAATGCACTTCGTCGATAATCACATATTTCAGGTTTTCAAACAGGTTGATCCATTTTGTATGATTGGGTAATATCCCGGAGTGGAGCATATAGGGGTTGGAGATTACGATCTGGGCTTTTTTCCTGATGGCTTTTCTCATGCTTTGCGGCGTATCGCCGTCATAAGTGTACAATCCCAATTTGTCGCCCATCAATTTGTTCAACTCGAATAATTCGGAAAGCTGGTCCTGGGAAAGGGCCTTGGTTGGGAAAAGGTAAAGTGATTTGGCCGCCGGGTCTTTGACCAGGGCATTCAGGGTAACGGCATTGTATATTAAGGTTTTACCCGAGGCTGTGGGAGTAGAAACAACGATATTTTTTTTATCTAAAATTTGGTTAATGGCTTCAGCCTGGTGAGAGAATAATTTTTCGATGCCCTTATCTTTATAAATTTTAACCACTTCCG